>DATKJY010000136.1:0-4232 GCA_035543175.1 Candidatus Acidiferrum sp. | reverse complement strand
ACTCCGCGCTATCCGATGCTACCTGCGCCGAGATATCCGCCAACTGATTGCTCGAAGCAAACTGCGCGATCCAGTCGCTCCCTAACTCCACCACGTCTGGCCCCGTCCCCGATGCCATCGCGATGGCGATCTTCGCCTGACCATCGGCCCACGTCAGATCGGTCATGTTCACGCTGATATCCGGATTTGCCTTCTCAAAATCGGCAACCATCGCCTGAATAGTCGGTCGGATATCCGGATCGGTCCAGAATTGCCACCATTCGAGGGTGGTCTTCGCCGAAACAGAACCGAAAGTCGCAATTGGCAACAGCAATAGGAATATGAATTTGGCGCGCATAAGCTTCCTCTTGTTGAATCGAGGCACCAATATATCGGGGCGATTCCTTCTCGCCAACAAAAAATCTTTAGTTGAATGCGCCAGGGTCGCTGCGTAGTGTACTCATCATGTGGGTTGATCATCTAATCCTCGTTACTGCCACTGACACTGCCTGGTTCGACAGCTCCAAATGGCCAATTCTTATTCTCGCCTTGGTATCGCTGGCTGTCGTCTTATTTACGACCTACCATCGAGCCAGTAGAGAGAAGTTCCGCCCCCGCGAAATCCACGGTCTCAAGGCTGTCGAAGAAGCCATAGGCCGAGCAACCGAAATGGCCCGTCCCGTCCTGTTCACCCCTGGGTGGGGGGGAGATATCCAGCGCCCCACTACAATTGCCTCCATGAACATCCTCGCCCAGGTCGCCGAGAAAACCGCCCAATACGATTGCCGACTCATGTACCCGACCCACGATCCCGTCATCTTGACCGTCGCCCAGGAGGTCATCCGGGAGAGCTACGCCCGCGCCGGCTTCCCGGACCGCTTTCATGAAGATGATACGCGGTATGTCAGTTCCTCTCAATTCGGGTATGCCGCAGCCGTCGAAGGTATGATCAGCCGCATGAAGCCTGCCGCCGTCTTTCTGCTTGGCACTTTCGAAGCTGAGTCCTTGATCATGGCCGAAACTGGAAATGCCGTCGGCGCCATTCAAATCGCCGGTACCGATTCTACCATCCAACTGGCCTTCTTCATCGTCGCCTGCGACTACACATTGATAGGGGAGGAGCTGTTCGCCGCGTCCGGCTATCTGTCTGGTGATCGTGCCATATTGGCTTCAGTCAGAGCCCAGGACATTCTCAAGCTGCTCATTGCCGTCTTTCTGGCCGCAGCTGTCATCTGGGCGACCATCGTTCCGATTAGCAGTTGGTGGAAATTCTGATGAACCGCACCGTCCCGCAAATCGTCTGTGCCGTCGCCGGTGTGGTCATGTTTGCGGTCTTCTTTTCCAGTCATCCCACAGCCCGGGCAATTAACCAGACAGCTCTCGATTACTGGCAGATCATCTTCGCGTTTGCGCTTATCGTCGGCGTCATCGGTTACGTCAAAGTCAACGTCAGGGGAATCGAGCAGGGAAGTGATCGCCCCTATCGAACGATCGGCCTGTTCGGCATGCTGGCCATGCCGACGCTGGCCCTTATCTGGGGGATCAAAGGGAGTTCTCCGTTTATGTGGATGTTTGAAAATGTCCAAGCGCCCATGCAATCTACGGTCTTTGCTCTGCTGGCGTTTTTCGTAGCCTCGGCTTCACTTCGTGGGTTTCGCGCACGTTCTATACCGGCGGTGATTCTCCTGCTATCGGCTGTGATAATTCTCCTGAGCCGTTCCTCTCTTGAAAGCGCATCATCGGATACCCTGACCCGTTTTGCCGACTGGCTCCGCAATTATCCGTCGATGGCCGCCCGTCGCGGAATTCTCATCGGTATCGGCCTCGGTTCGCTCACCACATCCCTGCGAGTGATCCTCGGTATCGAACGAACCTGGCTCGGAGGCCGACGGTGAAAAAGCTGGCCTCCCGTCATTGGGCCTTTCTTGGTTTATTTATTGTCGTTCTGGTGACCATGCTGCTCAATTACCGTCCCGACCTGAAAGTCTCTGCTGAGACCAGGAAAATGTACGACTTCATCGATTCCCTTCCGTCAGGTTCAACCTTACTGATATCGTTCGACCATGAAGCCTCAGCCCTTCCTGAAATCCGCCCGCTCGCGTTGGCCGTCCTGCGACACGCCTTCTCGAAAAACATTAAGTTGATCGGCATTTCTCTAATGGCCGAAGGTACCGTCATCGGCTACCGCCTGATGCAGCAGACCGCCGAGGAATATGGCAGACAGTATGGCAGCGATTGGGTCTACCTGGGGTTCAAGCCACAATATATTGCCGCCATTCTCTCGATGGGTGAGTCATTTGAGCGGACCTTCCCCGAAGACTACCTCGGCACGCCGTACAGCCGGATCGAAATGCTCACTAACATCAAGACCTACTCCGACATCTCCGGCGTCGTGTCGATTGCCGATGGCAACATGCCGACTCACTGGATGGAGTACGGCGGCGCCCGCTATCACGTCACGATAACCTCAGTCATGACCGCAGCCATGATGACCACCTTCGACCCCTACGTCGCAACCGGCCAATTGCACGCGCTCGCCGGCGGCCTTCGCGGAGCCGCTGAATACGAGAAACTGATAGGGAAAGGTGGAGGCGGAGGGAGAGGCATGTTGGCCCAGGCCGTCTCCCACATCTATATCATTGGCCTGATCATAGCCGGCAACGTCATTTATTTTGTCAACCGGCGAAGAGGGGGGAAGGTCTGATGGAGCTCGGAACCATCGTTGCAGGGATCCTTACTCTGGCCATCCTTACGTTTCTCTACCGTGATAATCCCATCTACAAGATGGCCGAACATCTGCTGGTCGGCGTTTCGGTCGGCTACGTTCTTGTGATCACCTGGTCCAACACGGTTATGGATCTTCTAATTCGACCGCTTTTTGGCGAGGCCCAGTGGCCATTGATTCTGCCTTTGATCCTCGGCCTGCTCATGTTCGCGCGCTTTCACCACAAGACATCCTACTTATCCCGAATTCCGCTCGCGGCCATGATCGGCTCGGGCGCCGGCGTCGCTATCCCCGCTATGCTTGGCCCGCGCGTCCTGACCCAGGTTTCAGACACGGTCACACCAATTATCGGAAGTTCCGGCCTTCCCGATTTGTCAGCGCTCGTGGTTCTCGTAGGGCTCTTCTGCACTCTCGCGTATTTCTATTTCAGCCGCGAACATATCGGCGCGTTCGGAAGGATCGCCAAAACCGGCACCTGGTTTTTGATGGTGTTCTTCGGCGCCACTTTTGGCTACACGGTTATGTCGCGCATGTCGACCTTCATCGGCCGCATGGAATTCCTTCTAACCGATCTATTCCACATTACCAATTAGACCGGACCCATGACCTGCCCGCGCTGCAAGTCGAATATGAAAGAGCTCAAACGGAGCTACCACAAGCAGCGCAAATGGGTCTGCCCCAAGTGCGGGCTCACGCGCTTCCAGAAGATCCCCCGCTGTACCCTTTCTTAGGGTCGGTGACTTTACCCTTGGAAAACACCCGACGCATTGTATATTCAATCGGGACCAAGAAATACTTACGTGAGGAAATGTATGACTCGCTCGTCGACAGTTCTTCGACGCACTTTCGAGTTTGGCCTGATGCTGTGCGTGCTTATACTCGTATGCCATGCGACAGCTTATTCTTCTAACAAGGCGGGGGAGGCCGAGCCCGGATTAAGACCCGACTTTCAGCTGAATTATAGTAGCAGTACTCTTTGGAACTGTCGGCATGCATTTCTCTTGAGCGACTCACTTGTATACTGCGCTATGACCAATGGCCTGCAGATTCTCGATGTTTCATCGCCGTCTGAACCCCACATTTTGGCACAGCAGTATCTGGGCGAGGACGCGTCATGCATTGCCGCATGCGGCGATACCATCTATTTAGGTATGTCTAATGGTGCGGTAGTGATTTTGAGCGTAGCAGCCCCACTCAATCCAAAAGTCACTTCTACCTACTTGACCGGATCTCGATACGTTTCCGCGATTGCGAAGTCCGGAAGCTTCCTGTATGTAGCATGCGCCACCGGACTAGATATAGTTGATTTGTCTGACCCGACTGAACCGAAGCGCGCTGGCTTTTTTCCCACTCCTTCGGATTCCGGCTACAGTCCAACCGACGTCTCTGTTGTAGGCAAACTAGCCTTTATTGCGGCGATCGATCTGTGGATCGTGGATGTCTCCGTAATCAGCAACCCGGTTCAGGTCTCTCGCTTTGACACACCTCAGTCCGCTACAAAAATACAAATAAGCGATACTCTTGTTTA
>DATKJY010000135.1:0-7662 GCA_035543175.1 Candidatus Acidiferrum sp. | reverse complement strand
GATAGCCTGAAAATGTTGTTGATACTCCCTCCCGTCCCCACCGCTACCTTCGGATGACTCGGCGCAACCCTAGCTTTCAACCACGTTTTGAGTCGGTCCAGCTCGCGCCTGGAGCGTCCCTTCTGCAGGATTCGGACGGTCCCAATCTTGAATGAGCCCGATTCAATAATACGGTTGCGCGACATGAGAGTTACTTCGGTGCTGCCACCGCCTACGTCGATATACAACGAAGGCGCGTCAGCTCTGAACGCGCGGCCGATATGACTGGAGTAAATGATGGCCGCTTCGCGCTTGCCGGCAATGATCTCAATTTCGATACCGGTGTGCTTTTTAATTTCGCCGGCGAGTTCGACACCGTTGTGCGCCTCGCGCATAGCGGACGTCGCACAGGCGATATAATCCTCCGCGCCATATGCCTGCATGATGAGTTTGAAGGATTCGAGCACCGTGGTTAGTTGTTCCGCTTTCTCCGTGGTCACTCGCTGGTTGGCGAAGACATCCTCGCCCAGACGAATGGGAACCCGAATCAGCGACTCCTTGACGATAGTCGTCTCGCCATCGTTGTCGTATACACGCGAGAGCATTAGCCGCACTGCATTGGAACCGATATCAATTGCCGCAAGCTTGACCATAGAATCCTACCGATTCTTATCGCGCAGGTAGGCCGCAATCTCGGTCTGAGCCCGATGATGTCCGACCCCGCCCGGTCGGCTAGAGGCGCCGGACGGACCATACGCGGCAGCTTTTACTCCATCTCGCCACTGCAGTTCGAGCACGTCTCGCAATTCTCGCTTTAGCGTTTCATCAAGTACTGGACAAGTCACTTCCACCCGACGGTCCAGATTGCGAGGCATCCAGTCCGCCGAAGACAGAAAACATCTCGCGGCCCCTCCGTCGGCAAAGAATAATATGCGTGAATGTTCCAGGTACCGATCAACCAGCCTGATCGCCTCGATGTTTTCGCTCTGGCCCGGAACGCCGGGATCGAGCGTGAACATACCGCGCACAATCAGCCTGATTTTGACGCCGGATTGACTCGCCTTGTACAACATTTTAATCATCTGCGTATCGACAAGGTGGTTCAATTTCAGCAGGATCCACGACTCTTCCCCTTTCTTCGCGTTCTCGATCTCAGTTTGAATGAGTTGACTGAGGCGTCGACGGCAGTTGAACGGTGAGACAAGTAAATGCCGAAACGGCGCTACCTTGTAGTTTTTCTCGAGGAATTCGAACATGTCGCTCACCTGAACCGCTATCTTCGGATTCGCTGTCAGCAAAAAATGGTCGGTATATACTCGTGAAGTCTCTTCGTTGAAATTACCAGTGGCTATAATGGCGAATCGCTCTGTCCCGCGCCCATTCTTTCGGGTAATGAGACAGATCTTGGAATGTACTTTCAGACCTTGCACGCCGAACACCACTTTCGCACCGGCTGCTTGTAGCTCCGTGGCCCATCGAATGTTGGCCTCCTCGTCAAAACGCGCCTGCAGCTCGACAACCGCGACCACCGACTTGCCGTTCTTGACCGCATTCATAAGGGCGTTGACAACGCTTGAGTTCGGCGCGGTCCGGTAGAGTGTAATCTTGATGGAGCGGACATGGGGATCGATGGACGCTTCACGCAACAGATCGATGATGCTGTCAAATGATTGGTATGGAAAATGAAACAGAATATCACGCTTCTGGATCGCAGTTAGGATGCTCTTTCTCCCACGGAGATCCCGATGCGGTACCGGGCTTACCTGGGGGTACCGGAGCTGCGCGCTGCCTACGCTCGGGAATTTCATGAAGTCCTTGAAATTGTGATACCGAGAGCCGGCGATCAGCGGATCGCCCTTGCGGAGATTCAGACGCTTGACCAGCAGGCGAAGCAATTCCTGAGGAATCTGAGCGTCGTATATCAGCCGCACTGGTCGACCCTCCCGACGCTGGCGAAGGCTTTTGCGGAGCTTTCGCACATAGCTTTCGAAGATATCATCATCGATATCGAGTTCAGCGTCACGAGTCACTTTAACAGTGTGTGCCATAAACCGCTTGTAACCGAAGGGAGCGAACACCGCGTCCAGGTTAAAGCGTATAACATCGTCCAGCATGATGATATACGTATTCTGTCCGGCCTGTGGCAGAAGAACAAAGCGCGGAAGCACATCCGTCGGCACCTCTATCAAAGCGTAGTCGGAGTCCCTGCTCCGTTCACGGATGAGAGTGACCGCCAGATACACCGACCGATCCGTCAACTCGGGGAATCTCTCTGTATGATCGATCATAATGGGAAACAATTGTGGTCGAACAATTCGTTGAAAATAGTCGGCGACAAATCTCGTCTGCACCGTGGTCAAATGCTTCTCGTCGGTGATATAGATGTGACGGTGAGCCAGTTCTCGAAGCAACTGGGAATAAATGCGGTCGAATCGGTCCCTTTGTACGACCACTTCGCGCTGAACCCGCTTCAGCGTTTGCGGGGGATCGTAACCTATTACGTGGATCGCTTTTTTCCGCGGGGCCTTCGCCAACCGGTTGAGCGTTGCCACTCGCACGCGAAAGAACTCATCGAGATTATTCGAATAGATTCCAAGAAACTTGAAGCGCTCCAACAGCGGTACTGTCGAGTCAGCGGCCTCTTCCAGAACGCGCCCGTTGAAATCAAGCCAGCTCGTTTCCTTAGTGAGGGGTTCTTTGCCCCGACTCTTCTTTCCCTTTATCATTATTCTGCCCGGTTCTTTTCAGGTTTGGCGAGCTACGCTCGTGGCAAGCGCCGGCGACCTGACGACGATGTCCGTTCCGCGCTCTCTTTGGGCGATAATAGAAAAGCACAACGTCCGGCCCCCCTGCCGGCATCCTGCCAGGACTCTATGTCGAATGATATACCCATTACCCTCCCTTTGCGAGGCTCCTCGCGGGGTTGCAAATAAAATACGACGCCAATTGGTCAAACGAGGGATTGTGTCCACACAACGCCACGGTGCGGACCGATTTCTTCAGAGTCCGGATGAGCGCCACCTGCGGTCGAATTGCTGGGGATGTATATAGCGAATCGACGATGCCTATTTGGGAGTAGGGATAGTTCACACGCCCCGCGAATAAGTGCGCCGTTTCGAGCGCGCGATCCGCAGGACTTGAGAGAATCAAGTCAAGCTTCAGACCCAGCATCCTAACGTCCCGAGCGACGCGATCGCAATCCGCTTGACCCTCTTCGGTCAGGACCCTTTCGAAATCGGTCAGACCAACATTCTTTGGAGCCGCTTTGCCGTGCCGCACCAGAAGAAGCAGACGCGCATTGCGGGACGCGCGAACCAAAGCCACTCTCAATCTCCATCCAGTTGAAGGGACCATAAATCTCGCGGCATGTAAGCGATAGTCAAGTTAGGAATGCGTTAGCGTTTTGTTAGCTTGATCGTCCCCGTATCGACCAGCAGCGCAATTTGTTAGAGACATAGTGTGCATAACTGCTGAACGCTACACACATCGCTGAGTCTGTTTGTCCGACTCGTTGATGCGACAACCTCATGCAATTTTGCAGACAGGGCAGTGCATTCTATGAATCTGTGAGGTGCAATGCTCTGCTTGACGCAATTTGACAGTACCATAGCGTGTGAACTTAGTTCACTCGGGATAGATTCAAGCTCTACACAGAAGAGATGGATCGCCTTTGTCGGTGCAGGATGGCCAATCGCTATCATGAACCGATAAAGTCGGATAGGCCGAAACAATACCGGTCCTTGCATCTCATCTGCCCTATTCTCACCCCACGTCGCTTGTACCATGTCTACACATTCTGTAGTTGACTGTCGAATGAGCGGCCCGTATCATCCAAGGAAACGCAGTAACAAGATCGCCTAATGTGAACCACGAACTTCTCTTCGATTCATACTCAGGTCCCCGCTACGGAGATCGTATAGCCCACCAGAATTTGTTTCTTCCGGCCTTACTGGAGAAGCGAGCGACGGATCAACGCCTCTATGGCCCGGATCGGGACCAGGCGTTCAAGGTCATTCAAAACTGGGCCGATCTCGAATATTCAGGCAAATTGGCCAAGAAAACGGAAACTGCTGTCGAGGGCGAATTTCTACACGATGTCTTCAGCAAAGCTCTGGGCTATACGTTCTTTTCAAAGAACGAATCCTCCTGGAACCTCCAACCGAAATTCTCCGTCAATGGCGGACAAGCCGATGCCGCCCTCGGAGTATTCGAGCATTCGCGCGAGATACCGCCTTCAGTTGTTATCGAGTTAAAGGGTCCCACGGTCAACCTTGACCGAGATCGCTTCAACGGCCGAACGGCTGTCCAGCAATGCTGAGATTATCTAAATGCCCTTCCCGAGTGCTCCTGGGGGATCGTATCGAACTACGTCAGCATTCGACTTTATCACAGGGACCACACGCCAAGACTATCAGCTCTTCGTACTTCAAGATCTTGGCAAAGAGGAAGAATTCGGCCGATTCTATTACTTGTTCGAGAGAGAGGGACTGCTTGAAATCTCGCCCGGGCGAAAGCCACGGGCGCTTAAACTGCTTGTGGAGACAGGTCAGCGGCAGCAGCAGGTCGGAACAGGACTGTATGACTACTACGACCAGAACCGCAGAGAACTCATCCACTTGCTCACTCGCACTCCGTTTGAAAAACCGTTGGAGCAAGCCATCCGTACAGCCCAGAAGATCATCGACCGCATCATTTTCGTTGCCTTTTGCGAGGATCGAGGCCTTCTGCCGGACAACTCCATTCACCGGGCCTACAGCCAGCTTCCGGCTTTTGCACGTGTCACGAACCCTCGTTGGCAGAACTTCCTCCAACTGTTTGAGAGTGTAGACAAAGGCAACAAAGATTACGGGATCAATGCCTTCAACGGCGGGTTGTTCGCGCACGATGATGATGTTGACGACCTCAAGTTGGATGACCGCAACACCGATTTCTTCGACCAAATTGCCAATTACAGTTTCCGAGACGAAGTCAATGTCGAGGTACTCGGCCATCTGTTTGAGAAATCAGTCAACGATATCGAACGGATACGCCTCGGTGGACTATTTGATGCCGAGTACGAGGCCGGTGAGGCTCCAAAGATGGAGAAATCTGCCGAGCGTAAACGATCCGGCATCTACTATACACCGCCTGAGTTTACCGGCTTCATCGTGCGTCAGACCATTGGCAAGTTAATAGAGGAACGTTTTGCCGCCATAGCGGCGAAACACAAATTGAAGGACGGCAAACCCAACGACCGCGAGCCTGACGCCAAGGCAGCGGCTTACTGGCGCGATGTGTCGGCGAAATGGCGTTCCGAGCAGGAGCAAGTAGGCAGCCAGATAGAGCGGTACCAGTCAGCCAATCGAGAATACGTGGACACCGCCCTTGAGATATTAGAACTCGCGGAACGCGCGTATCCATTGTACGTTAGCCAAAACGGGCAAGAGAAGCGTAAGCTACTGAACTCCGTACTCTCGAACTGTACTTTCGACGGCATAACTCTTTATCCCACATACAAAAATCCCTTCGACTTGATAGCCGAAGGGGTCATTTTGCGGTCAAAGCTCCCCCGGCTGGACTCGAACCAGCGACCCGCTGATAAATGACTCTGCTCTAATATCCCGTGTCTTGAATACTACTGCACAACGATCAACACTCCGTCTGATGCGGGTGTGGGAAACTGCTTACGGTAGACGGTGGTATACTTGCTAGCGGTTACTCACTTACGTTCCCTGCCATCAGTAACTCCCTCCGATACCAGACCATCCACTCTTTGGCCGAACTCATGTTCAAGCCGGTCTCCCGCCGCAGCACAGCTTTCGCTTGTGACTGTTCCTCAGCCGTCCCCACCCATAGAAGGTTCACGAGATTGGTCACAAGGATGGGGCGTCGTTCCTTACTTAGCAGCTCTCTGTATTCCTGGGCCCGTATTTCGGGGGTTTTAGTAGAATCGAAACGCGCGTCAATATGAGTCGCCCGAGCCACCTCAGATTCATACCAGTTGGCCCACCGACCCGACGAGTGTGACATACAGTCAAGAAGTCGCTCTACTGGGGCCTCAGTTTCTATCTCACCAACAATATCCAGCTTCAAGCTGCCGAGCGAATCCACAAGCTTTCGAAATGCAGTCAGGGCCGATCCAAAACTCATCATTTCGAGACTGTCAAAGGGCAAGCCGTGAATCATGTGGAAGTAGCGCATAAAGGTGTAGAGGTTGGCGCGGTCGAAATCGTTGTCCTTGTTAGTCCAGGTACTTGAGCTGTCGAGTATCAGGCGGAGTATGTTCTGACTCCGAATGTCAATGAGTGGGCACTCCTGCGGCGGGGTGAAATAGCGAACAACTATGCCGTCGGCATCAATCGGCCTGAAGTGGTTGGTCAAAAGAGTGTCGGTGATCTCCTCAAGGTCGAGACCATAGGAGGAATCCGGAACGCCAGCAAGGTCGTACATTTCGCTCCTCGGTCCAGCCCACTGTGCCACCGTAAACAAATCATCTGTCGCCCCAAACTTGCTTTCAAGATAGTGACCGAGATAGTAACCTTTGTCGGCCAGACGGTGACCGTGCTTGGGGACCTCAGCTCGGTTAAGATGAGCACTGCCATAGAACACGAGCGCCCTCCAATTGGGATTCCCTGCCAGTAGTTCATCGATCTGGCGGGACGAGTATTGATCTCTCTCATAGATGAAGAAGCTGTCCTCCTTCAGGAACGACCAGTGACTGGCATCGATCACTTTCTCTGGACCGAAGATGTCGAACGATATTCGCGTCGGCTTGGAACCGTCTTGGTTGTGCGTCTCAACACGCTTCCAAATGTCCTTAAGGTCGTGTCGGAATTCAAGGGAGGATGCGGTGAACTGGGAGGCAAACAGGTTGGCGATGCTCACCGTGCCCATCAAGTCCCCGGTCGTGAAGTACTCCTTTATCTTCTCAATTTCTGTAGGGTCCGATTCCAGTACTAAGAACAGTTTGCAGGGGATATTCGACGCAACTCCTTTGCCGGACTCCAGCGTGTCGAGCCAGTAATTGAGGAATTCGATAATCCCCTGCAAGTAAACGGACGAACCGTGCGCCGCATCGGCCAGCATGACGACGCGATGCTTCGAAAGCGCTCGGAGGAGAAAATGATTCAGATTGTAGTCGCAGAAACTCTTCAGCTCGCCACGTACTTGCTGGTCTGAGACCGACTGCATCGACTGTGCGCGGATGATTGCAGGCACGAATACCAACATGGTGGCAACAATCATAGTGGCAATCATTGACGTGCCCAGATGACTTGTCGCTGTAGAAAAGCGATTACTCATGGTAATCCCTCCTTCACAATAGATACTCAGCTTTGCGTCGTCCGCATATTGGGACAAGTCGCGGGTCAAGTCAAGATACAGCTCACCTAATAGCAATGGCTTCACCACTTTTGGGGTTTGATCGATACAGAAACGGAGTCTTGCGAATTGTGAGGAGCGAACAGGTTACGGGAAGAATCGACCAACTAGCTTCAAAGCATCTTGATTCAAATATGGGGGAGGAGTGTTCCGGTACAAGCGCGTAAGCGATTGCATCTCAGATAGTTAGCTCCCCCGGCTGGACTCGAACCAGCGACCCGCTGATTAACAGTCAGCTGCTCTACCGACTGAGCTACCGGGGAGTATTGATCCGTTTATGTCGGGCGGGAATATACTGAATTAACCCCCCAAGTCAAGGAATTT
>DATKJY010000134.1:0-3859 GCA_035543175.1 Candidatus Acidiferrum sp. | reverse complement strand
AAGGCTCTTCAGACAGCCAAGCCCCAAGCCGCCTGCGAGCAACAAAATCGTCGCCGGTTCCGGTATGGGAGCGCCATCCGGAGGGTCCGGACGCGGGTTGTCGTGCCTTTGGTATTCGTCCCGATCGGAATGGCTATGTTGCCCGGGCTGCTGCTGCGAGATGCGCGTCTGGTCGGGGTTCGGCTTCGAGTTAGGAATATTAAAGCCGTACACATCCGTAAACGTGATGCCCAGTACAAGAAGGAAGAGCACGGCCCCGACAATCCACACCATCGGTGATCTTTCCTGTCTGTGGTAGACTGTCATTCCTATGCCTTTCAAATAGATGTTCTTTTGTCCACGCTCATAAGAGCAAACCTTATGCCGCCAATCCTGTTGGATTCTTCCCACACCTGCGTAATTACCCATCCTACAGTAGGATAGCGAGCGGCACGCAAGTTTGAGCAGGTCGCAGTCAACGCTACTTCTCGCAAATAATTGCGCAAAAATGGAGTACAAACGACTGTGATTCCGAGCCTGCCGGGAGGGGTAGAGACAAACTATGGAGGTTTCTATGAACGCAAGTATCGGTCGGATCACCGTGCAACTCTCCGCGCCAACCGATGAATCACCGACAACCGATCTGATTGCTCTCATCAACGAGAACGTCGCGCCCCCGAACCCCGTGACCGCGCAGGATGTGTATGTACGCTCCATGCACATCGTGTCAGACCAGATCAACATTTGCGGCGGCCGATTCCCGGTCGAGGAACACCCACACCTGGCGGAATTGCTCGTAGATTCGCCAGTCCTGGTCGGACATCGCAAAGACCACTTGCCGATCGCCCGGACCTTCCACGCGCGCCTTGTCGAACGCGACGGGCAACATTGGGTGCAAAGCTATTTCTTCTGGCTGCGAAACGCCGACGGAGCTTCGAATCTCAAGGACAACATCGACGGCGGTATCTACAAAGAATGCTCGATCGGCTTCACGTTCCATCTGCCGCTATGCTCGATTTGCGGCCAGGACATTCGTACCTGCGCCCATGAACCTCTTAGCCCCTACGTCAAAGACGGCGTCGAGCAAATCTGCCATTACGATTACCGGGAGATCGAACGAGTGCTCGAGACCTCACTGGTCTATCGCGGCGCCATTCCCAATACGGCAATCGGCAAGGGGCTCGAACAAACCGGGCATGCGGCGGTCGCACGCACTATTGCCTTATTGCCTCGCCCGTCACTTGGAGATCTGGCCACCAATCAACCGGAGACTCCGTTCCTGGTCATGCCCAGATACGAGGGGATCCCGGTAACCGTACAATCCGAAGACGGACTCCGGCAGATCAAACTCGATACCGGCGAGAATATCGAGAAAGCCTCATCCGTCCGCTTTCCAGCGTTCCAACTTGCCGATGGAATCACGTATTCCGGCCGCCTTGTCGGCTTTCAGGGCAAAGAGCGATGCTCCGTCGCTGAACTAAGACAACACCTGAGCGGAAACGGAGGGCCGGTCAGCCGCGTGCAACTACTGCTCCTCCCGACGAATGATAGACCAAAAGTTGCTCCGGATACCCGTCGCCTCCGATATAACGTGCGCACAATTCGCCATCGAGTCGTCACCGGCGCCCAAATCCATACGGCTTCTCGCCAGCTCATGACAAAGCATGGGGTAGAAATCAGACCCGTCAACGCGTCCGATCTTCCGAACGAATGGTGGTTGTACTCACCGGTCGAAATTATGGAAGCGCAGAATCGCTACGCACTTTCCTCCAATCGTGAACAGAACTCGGCTTTTCTGCAACTGGATTCAGAGGTGGTTCACGAACAATTCGAAATTCGCCAATTCAATGCCGAGCGTCTGGCTCGCGGAAGGCGTTTCGTCGCCGATCGCATTCAATACACAGATCGCCGCGCCGCGAATGGTGGCCAGACCATCGGCGCTGGTCCAGGTCATTTATTGAAGACTGAATCGGGCGGCCTGCGTTTCAGACTGGCCGGGCCGATCGAGGGCGTATTTATGGTGCGACCTGTCATCATCGATAGGCGACCCAGGTATCTTTTTTATCGGGAGGACGTCAGTAGTACTTCGTCAGACTGAGTACGCGCTTAAGCCCCTGGCCTTCAAACACCAACTTGGCGAGCCCGACCCCCGGTGCATAGTATTCCGTCGCGCTGGCCACCGCCAATGAATCGGTGCGATCGAGGAAGAGGTCGACATCAAAACGCGATGCCGAAAACGCGCCGGCGGGAATCAAAAGCTGCTCTTTGCTGACAAACGCCTTGGACTGGTAGAACCCGAAGTAGGAATTGTAGAGCACCAACCGTGACTCGGTGGATCCGTTGGAATACATCGGGGTGTAGGTCTTCCAAGATACCGATCCCTGCACCGAGCGCTTCAATACGATGGCCGGATCGGCAAAATAAATCAGCGTATCGGTGTTTCCGATCGGTCGCCAGTACCCGTTTTGCAGAATGTACGGGTCGGTCACTTTGAGGTTGATCGCCGGACGATCACCGATGCTTATCACCCAGTCGGGATCGCTGCCCGTAACGTGCACTTTAACATCCGTGGACGTGACCGTCACCTGGTACTGAGGCACAAACGATGTCACGGTATCCGTTTGAAGGTACTCCAGCGTTCGTGCGTTCGCCAGACCAAGCAACTGAGACCCGTCACTGGATTTGTCCGGGCCGGTCGTTCCCGACTCGGTGCAGCCGAACAATGCAGCTAAACTGCACAAAATCGCAAGCAAAACGATGTATCGAGACACTTCGTCTCCTTTCAATGAGGACAACAATGTATGAACTGGAAGCCTACGTCAACTAAAATGTCGGACGGCGCCGTCGGTCCGGGCGACGCCAATCCTCCGACTATCCGCCTGAGCGGTCAATTGCTAAATCTGCTCATGATCGCCTTGAGCATCGCCGCCGCCTATTTCATGACTATCCAGTCGCTCAAAATTGAGCTGGCGGCCAAAGCCGAAAATGTCGTGGTAGAGACCCTCGACCGTCGCCTCACCCGATTCGAGGTCCTGCTTAAAGAGGGTGTGGTCAGCAAGGAAGAGTTCTACCAGTTTTCGCGGGACATTGACAAGCGTCTGGCCCGTATCGAGTACCATCTCTCACTACAATCAGGAGAACAGAGTGGAAGGTAGTAACAGTCACAGTGCCTGCGCCGCCGAACTGGCATCACTGCTGTGCGAGGAAAAGATGTCGGTAATCGATTTCGACCGCCTGAAATCGTGGCTGGGCGAGATTGCGCCGATCCTTGACGAATCGGAATCGCGCCGCGCCGATCTCGCCGCGCTGCGCCAGGATTACGAAGGTCGCATCGCCGGCATGGCCAAAGCCATCGCGGTAGCCGACCGCAAGGGCAAATTTGAGAGTGCCCTCGCGCTTATCGAGTCGCTGCCGCATATGACGATCGCCGAGCTTATGGCCTGTTATCAGCGCACGTCGGCTCGATTTCGCGACACCTTTCCGGGGAGTTTCGCTCTCCCCAGTATCAGAGGGCTGCGCCCGTCGCGCCCCGGAGAATTCGAAGACTACAAGTAACGTGGGACCCTGCCGTCCCGACCCGTGGGAGTCTCTCCCGGTCACATCCAGACAACTCAATTTGATGAAAAGGAATACCCATGTCTATTCGCGACCAGAATCTTGAAGTGATAGCGCCTGTCTTCGCCACCTTCAAGATCCATCAGACTACCGGTGTCGACGATCTCAAGGACGTCAACATCGGCCAGCCGTTGCAGCTTACCGGCAACAATGAAATCGGCCCCATCACGGCGGGCGGTCAGCTTCTTGGAAAACTCGTCGCCCTGACTCTCTCTGACAAAGACAACGGCAGCCGCGTCGCCACTGTCCAGATTGGCGGCGTCTG
>DATKJY010000133.1:0-5137 GCA_035543175.1 Candidatus Acidiferrum sp. | reverse complement strand
TACGTTTGACGTTCTGCTGTTGTTGCTTCTGCTGCTGTTGCTGCTGCTGATCCTGCTTGTTTTGCTTGTCCTGGTTCTGGTCGTTCTGGTTCTGTTGATTCTGCTTGTTCTTATCCTGGCTCTGGTCGTTCTGCTGCTGGTTCTGCTTATCCTTCTGGTCCTGCTTCTGCTGATCTTTGTTCTGGTTCTGATTCTGCTGCTGCGGCTTGATCTGCTCTTTGAGCTTCTTTCGGGCCAGCTCCAGATTGAACTTTGCTTCCATGTCTTTGGGGTTCAGTTTCAGAGCGTTCTGGTAGCTCTCGATCGCCTTCTGGAAATCGTTCGAGCGGAAATAGGTGTTCCCAAGGTTGTACTGCGCTTGTTCCTCGATCGCGATATCGGTGGTCTTGAGCGCCCGCGTGTACTTGTCTACCGCACCTTCATATTCCCCCTGCTGGTAGGAAACTCCCGCCATATCGTAATCAAGCTCGGCCGATTCGGGAATCTGAAGCTCCGCGTTGTGGTAGTACTCCTGTGCCTTCTTGTAGTCTTGTGTCTTAAAGGCAGCATTCCCCTTTTTCACATTATCGACATAATCCGCCGCTAAGGCAGATGCAGACATGGCACAGATCAGCGACAGTGTTAACACCAACGGTGACTTACGCATGGCTAACGCTCCCCGCAGGCTTCTTGCGTTCCGATACGAAGAACTCGATAAAGATCAAGAACAGCGCAAACAGCAGCGGCCACTGGTAGCGGTCGTCGTAACGCGTGACCAAAGTACCTTCAAGCTCCTTCTTTTCGAGCTTGCCGATGTCGTCAAATATCTTGTCCAATTCCATCTCGCCGGCCGAAGCGTTGTAGTATTTGCCGCCGGTAGCTAAAGCTATCTTCTGAAGGGTCTCTTCATCAAGCTTTGAGACGATCACTTCGCCATTTTCATCTTTCTTAAACCCGGTCTGCTGGCCGTTGCGGTCAAGAATCGGAATCGGCTCGCCCTGCGGGCTGCCGATACCAACCGTGTAGATGCGGATGCCGTCTTTGCGGGCGGTCTCGGCCGCTTCCAGCGCGCCGCCGGCAAGGTCTTCGCCATCGGTCAACAGCAATAATACCTTGTACTTCTTTTCCTTCTGCTCAAACGCCCCGGTCGCCGTCTGAATTGCTGCCGCGATCGACGTTCCCTGAACCGTTACCGACGTGTTATCCATCACCGACAGGAGCATTCTGGCGGCGCCGTAGTCGAGAGTCAATGGGCATTGGACAAACGCTTCGCCGGCAAACGCCACCAGACCGATGCGGTCACCTTTGAGACGGTCGATGATTCCGCGAAGTTCCTGCTTGGCCTTCTCAAGCCGACTCGGCTTCATATCCTGAGCCAGCATGGAATTGGAGCAATCGAGCGCCACGATGACATCGATCCCCTGCCGTTTCATCAACTCGAGGTGAGTCCCGAATTGCAGGCGGGCGAGCGCCATGACTATGAGTGCCGCTGCAAGCAGCAGCAGTGTCGCTTTGGTGCGCTGACGGGCGAATGATATATACGGAGCCGTCCGCATGATCAGCTTGAGATCGCCGAACCGGGCCAGAATCTTCTTCTTCCGGGCTACCGCCCAGAACATAAACACGGCCAGAAGCAGCACACCGATAAGAAGAATGAAATTTGAAGGTTCCGCAAAACGCATATATGTCTCTTACGGCAGTTTCCTGAAGAATGTACTCGCCAGCACCATCTCGAGCGCCAGCAAACCCAGCCCGGCGTACGTGAAATACGGGAACAGTTCCCGGTACTGGATGTGCGCCGCGATGTTGATCTTGGTCTTTTCTAAGGCGTCAATCGTGGTGTAAATCGAATCAAGCTCCTCGCCCGACCGCGCCCGGAAATAGAGCCCGCCTGTCCGCGAAGCGATCTCTTTCAATGACTCTTCGTCTATCCGCACCGGTTGATAGATATAACGTTTCCCGAATATCGGATCGTTGTACGGGAACATGGCATTACCGGGCTTGCCGACGCCGATAGTGTAGATCTTTATCCCCAGGGCAGCCGCCAGGTTGGCTGCCGTGAGCGGATCGATCTCACCGGCGTTGTTGTCACCGTCAGTCAACAGCACCATCACTTTGGTCTTGGCGTCCGAATCCCGGAGGCGGTTGGCCGCGGTGGCAATCGCCATGCCAATGGCGGTGCCGTCATCG
Organism: Candidatus Acidiferrum sp.; assembly: GCA_035543175.1. Classification (GTDB taxonomy): domain Bacteria; phylum Zixibacteria; class MSB-5A5; order GN15; family FEB-12; genus DATKJY01. The sequence goes on along the minus strand of DATKJY010000133.1, from coordinate 2,968 downwards.
ACAAGTCCAACATCCACCTGATCGACAAATCGAAGCAGCACGCCGTAGTCGACCGTCAAGGGGCACTGGGTGAAGGCGTAGCGCGCGAACACGACCAGACCGATGCGGTCATTCAATCGTTTCTGCACGAACTTCTTGAGTTCCTCCTTGGCGACATAGAGACGGTTGTTGGGCTTGAAATCCTCCGCCTGCATGGATGACGAGATATCTAAAAGCATCATGATGTCGATACCTTCGGAGCTGACATCAGTAACCTCGGTTCCGGCTCTGGGACGGGCGAATGCTACGATCAAGAGCACAATGGCGAGGACGCGGAACGACGGCAGAACAAACCGGTATTTCTGGCGGCTGGAGCGGGCGGCGCGCTGGACGATTCTGATGTCCGAATATTTGAGAGCGGCGGAGCGGACCCGTCGGTGCCGGGCATAATAATAGATCATCACGGCAACAAACAAACCAGCTACAATGAAAATCACCCACGCAGGTATTGTGGTGTTGATCAGATCAAACAGGTTGAGGGCGAAACCGCCGAATTCGAAATTGCCGATCATGATGTCCCCCCTGCCACCGGCGCCGTTCCGCCACCGGACACCGCACCCGGAATCTCAATCGGCTGCCGGTGCAGATAATCGGCTCGAACAGCTTCAACAATATCGTGCGCCACCATGAAGTCGGCATCAGCGCGCTCACGTTCCGGAACATATTTGGCAAACTTGACCAGATCGGCATGACGCAGGAAGCCTGCCACGCGGTCGAACAGATTTTCCGGAAGGTTCGTGTCGGCGAATTGGGTCAGGAACTCATCGGTGGTCATATCGAGCACCGGGAAGCGGTACATGCGGCCAAGATAGGCGCGGACGATCTCGGTGAGTTCAATGTAGTATTCTTTGTACTTGCCATCGTTCAGCAATTGCGTCTGCTTGAGCATGGCAAGCATTTCGAAGGCAATTTCCCACGCCGGACGTCGATCGACAATTTCCTCGGCCACTTTCTTCTTTCGGAGTTTCAGCCACAACAGCAGCGCCACGACAAAAACGACAAGGATTATTCCGCCCCAAAAGTAATAGGGGCCCCAGTTCCGTTTGAACTCATACTGCGGCTTGAGCGGTTTGATGTCGACAGAGTCGCCGACATTTTCCAGCATCGAGCGGACCTTGATGGGCACCGGTTCGGCCAGCATAACCTTGCGCGATTTGTCCGGCAGGGTAAACACTATCGGCAACGGCGGAATCATGTAGTCGCCGGTTGTAAACGTGCTTAGGACGAACTTCGTCTCGGTCTTGATGCGCCCGCCGGGGAGTTTCGTCTCGATATCCGGCTCATAGTCTTTGACGTCGAATGCCCCGAGATTCGCCCCGAGCGGCGGTGGAACGAGCTGTATTGTGGAGTCGTGCGTAATGGTGACCCGGTACGTGATCAGGTCGCCGATATAGACCTCTGCCAGATCCACAGAGGTCTGCACTTCGATACCGGGAATCGATTTGACGGTGTCGGGTGCAGACTGGGCATTCCCTGACCCCGGCAGGCCGAAGGCCCAGATCGCAACAGCGGCAATCATGTATGTACGACTGGTTATCCGCACAACCTGTTTACACCTCACTTGATATTCTGATCCAGGAACTCGAGCTGCTCGCTCTGGGCCAGCTTGGCGATATAGTCCGCGTAGGCCGCCTCGGTCTTCTGCCCCTGATAATCGAGGAATACTTGTGCCTTCACCGAGTCGTACGGCGAGCCCTTATATCGCGTGTCCTTGTTGGCCAGATAGAAATTGCGCACGTCGGCACTGTCGATCTTCACCGCCGGCATGACTTTGTCCACGACATACCGATCCACCAGAAGACTCTTGAACAGTTGTTCCTTTCGCTCCAGTATCTTGGGATCCCGATCATACCCTTCGCGCAACGCCGCTTGATAGAGTAGCTCGACCCCTACATACTGGCGAACAAACTGCTTTTTAGCGTCCACCGACAGCAGCTGCTTCTGGACCTGGGGCGGAAGGTTCTGAATCTGACGGTCAATTTCAGACAGCCAGACCGGTTTGTTGCCGATACGGGCGACTTCGACATCGCCGGCCTGCCTGGGCGACGGCGCCAGATCGGCCGACGCATTCAATTCGCGCTTGGCATCAACGATATGCCCGATTTTCTCCAGCGACGCCACGAGATTCTGCGAGGCCTCGGCCATGTACGTCCCGTTCGGATCGTAGGTGCGGGCCCGAACATAGTACGCCGCCGCGTTTTCGTAATCCTTCATATCGTCGAAATAGACCCGGGCAATCAGATAGCAGATATTGCCACGCTGCTTATCGTCGAGGTCTGAACGGTTGAGAATCGACTTGTACTCATCGACCGCTGCTGAATAAAGTTTGTTGTCTCGCAGGTCACCGGCTAGTTTGGTACGTTCATCCACCGATGGTCCCTGCCCCTGTGAGCCACAGGACGCCAGGATGAAGGAAACGAGCAGCAAACCTGCAAGTACCGGATATTGAAAACGACTGCCTGATTTCATTAATGCCTCCGCTCCCGCATTTTGAAGAAGTTTATCAACGGAACAATATAGGACTGGTCAGTCCGGATGTTGATGAAGTCCAGATTGATCAGTTGGAAACCGCGACAAAGCGCGCTGTAATCCTCCTGCGCCCGTGCGGCAAATTCCTTGCGGAACTGGAGCGATGATGTATCGACCAGCAAGATCTCCCCTGTCTCAGTATCCTCCAACTCGACCAGACCGAAATTTTCAAATTCGGATTCTCTGGGGTCCGAAATCTTCACCGCAATCACATCGTGCTTATTATTGGCGATCTGAAGCGGTTTGAAGAAACCTTCGGAGAGAAAGTCCGAAATTACAAACAGCACCGACTTCCGCTTGATGACCCGGTTGAAATGCTCCAACGCGCCGGGAATATCCGTGCGAATCCCTTGCGGCTCGAAATAGAGAATCTCCCGGATAAGTCTCAGTACATGCGCCC
>DATKJY010000132.1:0-2132 GCA_035543175.1 Candidatus Acidiferrum sp. | reverse complement strand
GGTCTGCTCGCGCGCTGTGAACCCGTTCATTGATCCCCCCAGCGACTCGAGTTCCGAGGCCAGCGCCTTGGCATCCCGATGCTTCGTCCCCTTGAAAAACATATGTTCGAGAAAATGCGAGATGCCGTTGTCTTTGGGCGTCTCGTTGCGGGACCCTGCATCGATCCAGACACCAATAGACACCGAATGGACGCCCGAAAACGTCTCCGTGACCACCCGAATGCCGTTCGGCAGCGTCGTTTTCTGAAACACGCTGCCGTTCGTTTCTATGCGCGTCGTCCGTGACATAATTGTAGCCCCGAAGGAGAAGGCTTACACCTTCTCCCGTTCTTTTGTCAACAGCGCCTTGCGCGACAGCCGGATCTTGCCGTCGCCATCGATATTGATGACTTTGACTTCCATCCGGTCCCCCACTTTGCAGATATCCTCGACTCGACGCACGCGATTGACGTCAAGCTCCGATATATGCACCAGGCCGTCGGTACCCGGAATGATCTCGACAAAGGCGCCGAACTCGGCGATTCGGCGGACCGTCCCGTTGTACACTTTTCCAATCTCAGCCTCTTCGACAATCGCCTGCACGCGGGCCAGAGCCGCCTTGCCGGCTTCTGCCTCGACACTGGCGATAAACACCGTGCCGTCGTCGGAAATGTCGATCTTGGCGCCGGTCTCTTCGATAATAGCGCGAATCACCTTACCACCGGGACCAATCACCTCGCCGATCTTCGACGGGTTGATCTTCAGGATGAGGATTCTGGGCGCATAGTTCGATAGCTGATCGCGATGACGCGAAATCGTAGCATTCATCTTGTCGAGAATCGACAGACGTGCCACCCGCGCTTTCGACAGCGCCGTCCGCATCGTCTCCAGGTCCAGACCGGCGACCTTGATATCCATCTGAATCGAGGTCACGCCGGTAGCCGATCCCGCCACCTTGAAATCCATGTCGCCGAAATGATCTTCGTCGCCAAGAATATCAGTGAGGATCACGACCTTCTTATCGCTCTTGATCAATCCCATGGCAATACCGGCAATCGCGGTCTTAATCGGCACCCCGGCGTCCATAAGCGCCAGCGAACCGCCGCAGACGGTTGCCATCGACGATGACCCGTTCGATTCCATGATGTCCGACACCACCCGCACTGTATACGGGAAGCTCGTCTCCGCCGGAATCACCGGCACCAGCGCCCGCTCCGCCAGAGCTCCGTGACCGATTTCACGGCGGCTCGTGCCGCGAATCGGTTTGGTCTCTCCGGTCGAAAATGGCGGGAAATTGTAGTGCAGCATATAGCTCTTGGTGGACTCTCCCTCAAGCTCGTCCAGCCGCTGCTCATCGATTTTGGTCCCCAGCGTCACCGCCACCAGCGCCTGCGTTTGGCCGCGAGTGAACAGCGCGGACCCATGAGCGCGCGGCAGCAGACCCACTTCGCAGGTGATCTCACGAATCTCATCCGGACCGCGCCCGTCGATTCTGACGTTTTCCTTCAGAATCATTGTGCGCATCGAGTCGGAATCAATCTCAGCGATGACTTCCTTGATCTGGCCTTCCTTCTCCGGGAAAGTCTCCGCCAGCGCCGTCAGAACTTCCTGCTGGAGTTTCTTTTTCTCATTGCGGCGGGTCTCCTTGTCGGCGATGTGATTGAACGCATCGAGCTTATTGCCAACCAGTTCTTTGACCTTCGCTATGATCTCGTCTTCGACCTTGAGCGGCACGTACTCGAATTTCGCTTTCGCGCACATGGCTTTCAGCTCTTCGATCTTCCCGACAATGATCTTGATGTGGTCGTGACCGAACGCCAGCGCCTGGACGATATCCTCCTCCGGCACCTCGCGCGCTCCGCCTTCGACCATCGCAATGCTGTCCGCCGAACCGGCCATGGTGATGGATAAATCTGATTCTTCCATCTGCTCGATTGTCGGATTGATGACATACTGACCGTTAATGCGCCCGACCCGCACGCCGGCAATGGTTTTCGATATCGGAATGTCCGATACCGCCATGGCCGCGCCGGTGCCGGTCAAAGCCAGAATGTCGGTGTCATTCTGCTGGTCGTGTGAAATGACGTAGCTGATGCACTGCGTTTCCCCCTTGAAATCGTCGGGGAATAGCGGCCGGATCGGCCGGTCGATAA
>DATKJY010000131.1:0-2163 GCA_035543175.1 Candidatus Acidiferrum sp. | reverse complement strand
TCGATGCCAGAATCGAGCGGGATACGATCAGAATCAGGCTTCCGAATAGTACGGTCGAGATCCGATGGGACTTACTCATGATTATGCTGCCTTCCCTGCGCGTGCGCCGTTACGTGGAGGTTTAGTGGTTCGAGCGCCCGGCAGGCTCCGTTTCAATCCATTAGCAAAGAACGATTCGAAGAGTTCGACTTGCCCGCGAAGGTGAACCAGCTTGGGGTCCAGCCAGTGCAGGCCACACAGACCGTGAAATACCGCCAGGATGAAGACACCCATCTGCTCGAGTTCTTTGCGGCTGTACCCGAGCGACGGATCGATCGCGTTGACAAAATCCCGCACATGTCCACGGTGCGCCTTCCGCATATACTGGCGAAGGCGAGGAATCTTCATCGCCTGAATGCCGACGTCGGCGATGTCCTTCAGATCGGGAAGGCCGCCGGCCGCCTTGACGGCGAAGATGGTGCGGAAATAGCGTTCCGGGGTCGTCCGGTCGAGCCCCTGCAGGTGGAACTGTTCCTGGTACCGCTCGTCGACCGATTTCATAAGCGCCAGGAGAATGTCCTCTTTCGACTTGAAATGAAAATACAGAGCCCCTTTGGTAAGACCGGCATGGCGGGCAATCTCCTCAGTCGAGGTGACTTCATATCCCTTGTCGGCGAAAAGCCGGCAGGCGGAGTTGAGGAGCTGATCGCGGCGGGTTTCGGCCGGGAGTTTCGGGCTCTGACGAATCTTAGCTTTGGTCATATTCTTTTCGTTACCTTCCGACCGGTATGTTCTAAGTACCTACCGGTCGGTATCTAATTTATCGGCTCTTTTAACCTTGTCAATCCCAACTACGTCACGAATTGTGAAAAGTTTAGCAAGACTTGTGATTTTTCCGGGAATGTTCAGCGGGAGATCAGTTGTGGTCGTCGTCGACAAACGTGCCTTCTTCAGTGATCTTTTCGAAAATAATCTCATCCTGATGGCGCGCTTTGATTTCCCGCAATGAGACCTTTTCAAAATGGAAGAAAAACAGCCCAATCGTTACAATTGGCAGCAAATCCAAAAGATGCAGAGCTAAGGCGAACAGGACGGCGTCGGTCCTCCCCACGGAAAACGCAGCCAGCGAAGTACTTACGGCGACCTCGAATGTCCCGGCATTGCCGGGCGTGATAGGAATCATGAGTACAATGGTATTGATAATCATCAGCGCCGCGGCGGCCGCTATCGGCAGGTGAAAACCGAACGAACGATACAGAAAGTAAATGACGAACATGTGCCCGGTCCAGGACGCCAGCGAATACAGAATCGTCCCGACCATATGCTGGCTGGATTTGAGCAATTCCAAACCCTTGGCGAATGACCGCATCGATTTTTTGAGCGTCACGTAGACCCCGGGCCACCGGCGAGCAAGTCGCCTGCGTCCGCACTCCTCCAGCCACCGTTGATAATGCAGCATGATATACAGGGCAATCAGGACCGCCAGCGTGACGAGCCCGACGATCAGGCTGACGTCGCGGTACTGCTTGGGAAAGGCGAACGCCAGCGACGTAAACGCCATAAAGAGGATCAGACTGACGGCATCGAAGAGAACTTCAAGAAGAACCGTTGAGAAGACAAACGTCTTTCGAAGCCCGAGTTTGCGCGAGAAAAGAATGAGCCTCCCCACCTGCCCGGTGAGCACCGGCATCACGATATTCAGTACCTGACCGGCGGCATACAGGGTGACGGAGCGCGCTATTGAGACAGGAGTTTGACGCGTGACCATGATACGCCATCGCAACGCCCTCAGGAAAATGAAGACGAATGACAGGAGAATGGCGAGCGACGCCTGGAGGTAGCTGATCCGTTCGAGGAGCGACCGGATCTCAGCAGCTTTGATATCTTTAAGACAGAACGCCAGCAGGGCCAGTCCGATGAGCCCGCCCCAGAACTGCTTTTTCTTCAATACTCTCAGCATGAACGGCCGCTTCTTGATAGCGCGTGAAATTGAAGATAGACCGTCACATCGGAAGTGTCAATTAAATAACAGATAGTCGAAGGCGCGGCTCAAGCGCTACACGGCGGCGACCAGATCTTTCTTGACCCAACCCCGGCGCTGATTCTCGAATTGGACATTGTAATAGTCCGTCGACTCACCAAGAATCTCCACCACCAGACCGGGAGCTCCGTGCAACTCGATAT
>DATKJY010000130.1:0-3685 GCA_035543175.1 Candidatus Acidiferrum sp. | reverse complement strand
CCTTCGTTGGGCATGGTCTCCGGCTGCGCCCTGCTGATTGACTACATCCTGACAATCACCCTTTCAATTGCGAGCGGTACCGATGCCCTGTTCAGTTTCCTTCCTCTCGAATGGCAGGTGTATCGGGTGGCGTTCGCCGTGGCCGGCGTTGTTGTTCTCACAATATTGAACCTCAGAGGTGTCAAAGAATCCGTAATGCCGCTCATCCCGATCATGCTGGGGTTCGTATTGCTCCACGCCTTTATCATTCTATATGGTGTCGGTACGCACCTGTTCGGCATTCCGGAAGTGATTCGAACGACCATAAGTGAAACTTCGCAGGTGAAGTCGCAGGTCGGCTTTCTCGGGCTAATGCTCCTGCTATTACGCTCCTACAGTTTCGGCGCCGGTACGTACACCGGTATCGAAGCCGTCTCCAACGGCCTTCCCATCATCCGTGAGCCTCGGGTCGAAAACGGCAAGCGCACCATGCACTACATGGCGACATCGCTGGCCTTCATGGTTCTCGGTCTTATGATTTCCTATCTGTTCTATCATGTCGGGCCGGTCGAAGGCAAGACCCTCAACGCCGTTTTGTTTGAGAAAGTGACGACCGGATGGAGTTCCGGATGGAGCGATCTGTTGGTATTTGCCACTCTTCTTTCCGAGGCCGCCCTGCTGTTTGTTGCTGCGCAGACCGGATTTCTCGACGCTCCCCGGGTACTGGCCAACATGGCCATCGATCGGTGGTTTCCAACCCGGTTTGCCATGCTCAGCGACCGACTCGTGATCCAGAACGGCATCATTCTGATGGGGATGCTGGCGGTCATCCTGATGATTGCATCGCACGGATCGGTTGCCTTCCTGGTCGTGCTGTACAGCATCACCGTGTTTATCACCTTTACCCTGTCCCAGTCCGCTATGGTGCGGCACTGGTGGCAGGTCCGGAAGAAAGAGAGACGATGGCAGCGGAATTTGCTCATCAACGGAATCGGCCTGGTGCTGACCTCGTTTATACTTGTCACCGTTGTTCTGCTCAAGTTCGACCAGGGGGGCTGGCTGACGCTGTTGGCGATGGCGGTCCTGATGATGATCGCGATACTCGTACGCCGGCACTATCGCCGGACCAGCCACCAATTGCGGCGACTCGATGATCTCCTGGTGGCCGCAGCCGAGGTCACCGAGAAGCGTCCTTCGGAAAGAAGCGCACCCCCCGAATGCGACCGATCGGCCAAGACCGCCGTCCTGCTTGTCAACGGCTTCAACGGGCTTGGCTTGCACACGCTTCTTACGGTCATACGCCTGTTTGAAGGTACGTTCAGGAATTTCATTTTCGTGCAGGTCGGAGTGGTCGATGTCGGTAACTTCAAGGGCTCGGCCGAGGTTGACCGGCTGCAGCACCATATCCGCAAGGAAGGAGACCGTTATGTCGCCTATATGGAGCGCCACGGCTGCTACGCCGAAAGCATCACGGTGACTGGCGTGGGAGTGGTCGAGGAAGTCGAGAAGCTGGCGCCGAAAATCATGGAGCGGTTCCCCCGGGCGGTCATTTTCGGCGGACAACTGGTGTTCGAAAGAGAATCCTTCTTCACCCGGTTGCTTCACAACCACACGATTTTCGCCGTCCAGAAACGGTTGTATCATCAGGGTATCCCCATCGTTATTCTTCCCATCCGCGTATAATAGCCGTCTGCGATATGTTGCGCCCCGGTGAGTGACCCGGTATATTTCAAATTGGATCGACGGGCCCGCACATAATTGACCGGATCGCGTACATATGCCAGACCGAAACGCTATCGCCAAAATGCTCGAGACACTTGAACAATGCTCCGTTTGCCCCCGCGAATGTGGCGCTGACCGAACGACCGACCGCCTCGGCTATTGCCGGACGGGCGCCGGATTCGCCGTCAGTTCCATCTGCCAGCATCGCGGCGAGGAACCGGTGGTCTCCGGTACGTACGGTATCGTGAATGTTTTCTTCGGCCACTGCAACATGCAGTGCGTCTACTGCCAGAACTACCAAATCAGCCGCCACGATACAACCGATGACTCGGCCGGCCGGTCGGTCAACGATATCGTCGCCGAGATCGAACAAAGGCTCGCCCAGGGTTCCACCGCCGTCGGATTCGTCTCGCCGTCGCATGTCATCCCCCAGATGAAAGTCATTATGGCATCACTCGACGCCCGCGGGCATCATCCGGTGTACGTGTACAACACCAATGGGTACGACAAAAAGGAGCTGATCGAGTCGCTCGAAGGCTGCATTCATGTCTATCTTCCCGACTTGAAATACCTGGACAACCGGTTGGCCCGGGAGTTCTCCGACACACCGGATTATGTCGAGGTCGCGACTGCCGCTATCAAGGAGATGTTCCGGCAGAAAGGCGCCAATATCTACACCGACGCCGAAGATAGCCTCCAGTTCGGCCTGATCATTCGTCATCTGGTACTCCCCGGCCAGGTCGAGAACAGCAAAGCGGTGCTCCGGTTTATCGCCGAGGAACTGTCGACCGACGTACATATTTCGCTCATGTCCCAGTATCACCCGACGCCTGCAGTGGCGAACCATCCGACTCTCGGCCGAACTGTGCGCCGGGAGGAATATGAAGAGGTGGTGGCTGAGTTCGAGCGACTCGGGTTTCATCGCGGGTGGGTCCAGGAACTGAACAGCCCGCAGAGCTATCGACCCGATTTCTCGCACCGGCATCCGTTCGAGCACTAATTCTCCCATTGATAACTTCAAGACAAGGATAGCATTCATGACGCCCGACAAAGAAATCGCCAAAGTCCTGCGCAAGCTGGAGTACGGCGTGTATGTCGTCACGATGGGGCAGGGGAACGACGGCAACGCGTTCACGGCCAGCTGGATCTCGCAGGTAAGCTCCGAGCCGCCGATGATCGTTCTGGCGGTGCACAACAAGCATCAATCCTCACGTCTGCTTCAACAAAGACCGGCGTTTGTGGTGAACCTGATCCCGGCGACCGATATGGAAGTCGCCAAGACGTATTATGGCCCGGCCGAGTCGGGGTATCACAAACTCAAGGACGCCCGGGTCACCAATTCTCCGGCTACCGGCTCGCCGATTTTAAACGGCGCGGCGGGATATCTCGACTGCAAAGTGGTGAAGCAGGTGCCGGCCGGAAATCACACGCTGTTCATCGCCGAAGTTCGGGCCGCGCAGTCAGATGGCGACCGCCCGGTGCTGACGACCAGCGCGAGCAATATGCATTACATGGGGTAGGGCAAAACCGCTTGTGGTTCTGCCGATTCCGTGCCCGGCACCCGAGCTCGTCTGCCGTTCCTCTTGTACGCTCCGTGCCGTCAGCATCTTTCACCACATTTCCTTTGACTATCTCTCCTTCACGGATTATTATGGATTAGATAGGCTTCGTTAGGCGCATCCGTGCGGGAGGTTGTCGATGCATTTTCGCTATGTGATTCCTTTACTTATCCTGAGCACTATTCTGATTCATGCCACGGATACATGTGCCCAGCAAAAAACCACAGTCCAGTCTCAGCGCTACCAGCTGTGTACCCGGGACATCCTGCTTGTTTCATCCAGCGGCGGCGAATTCAGCGGCGACCTGTACTGCCGGGGCAACGACACGGTGACGGTCTGGCGGGGCCGAGTGCTGCTGGCGACCGTCGCTAAACAAGATGTGAGCGCGGTCTACAAGTACCGCAACCGGTCCGGTGATGGCGCGC
>DATKJY010000129.1:0-3344 GCA_035543175.1 Candidatus Acidiferrum sp. | reverse complement strand
CTGACCATAGTAGCGCAAGAGTGGGGCCAAGTTGGCGCTAAAGTGAACATCAGGCTATGTTGTTGTTACACAATGGAATATTACTGCGAGGTCGACGAATAAATGCCCTGTAAGTGCAACATAATCGGCATTTTGGTGCATCAGGATGGTTCGGACCCTAGAATATGGCCCGATAGAGCTCGGTTGGTTCACCTGGTAAGCCTGGCGAGGTATCTGTCGGCAGGAGCTGACCGTTCCGATTTTGGACGCGAATGTATGTACCTCCAAACGCAACGAGGATGCAGTTTTTGATTGGAAGAATGCGTCAAGCGCGCTATATTTGCAAATAGGAGCAAAGGATACTAATCTGTGGTAGCAACGTGGAATGACTAATTGGTATAGCGACCCATTTTCGAATTCTCTGTCCATTTCGATAATATCTTCTCTCAATACCTCCCGTCCGCCGAAAGGAGCGACAATAGATGCGCCTGCACGACACCTGTAGAAAGGGGCTGCTTCCGTGGATCATCACGGCCGTGATAATGGGGCCCGTGTTTCTACATGCGCTTCCGGCCTATGCCGCGTTAAGCGCTCAAGACATTGCTGCTTTACGAGAGCAAGGCAAGAAAGAGGGCTGGACCTTCACCGTTACGGAAAACGAAGCAACTCAGTACAACATGGATCAGTTGTGCGGCACGCGGGTACCGGCCAATCTGGACATGTCGGGGCACAAGGGTTCGATTCCGACCGAAGCTGCGGTTACGCTACCGACGGCGTTCGACTGGCGGACGCAGACGGGATTGCCGCCGATCCGCAATCAGGGCGGTTGCGGCAGTTGCTGGGCATTCTCCACCGTGGGCGGGTTGGAATGCGCTATCAAGATATACGAGGGGCAGGTGGTAGACCTGTCGGAACAGTGGTTGGTAAGCTGCAATGTTGACAACTCGGGTTGCGGTGGCGGGTGGTTGGCCTATGACTATTTCCAGTGGCTCGGCGACAAATGCAACGGCGTAGGAGCGGTCATGGAGAGCGATTGCCCGTACAAGGCGAAAGATCTCGCCTGCGGTTGCCCCTACCCGCACTACTATAAGATCTATGACTGGAAGTATATCGGGAGCGCCAGCGGGGTGCCGAGCATCGCGGCCATGAAACAGGCGATCATGGAATACGGCCCGATTTCGGTGTGCGTCTCAGTCGGCGACGCGTTCCAGGCGTATGGCGGCGGGATATTCAATGCTCAAAGCAACGCAGGGATCAACCATGCGGTCGTTCTGGTCGGCTGGAATGACAGTCAGAATGTCTGGATCATGCGGAACTCCTGGGGTCCGAACTGGGGCGAAAGCGGTTACATGCGCATCGTCTACAACTGCTCCAGCATCGGCTATGGCGCGGTTTATATCGACTACGCCGGTGTTCGGGTCACGGCCGACACAAGTTTCGGACCGGCGCCGCTCAATGTCAATTTCACCGGCAATACTTCGCGCACGGTGAACTCTTGGGCTTGGAATTTCGGCGACGGAGGGACCTCGACAGATTCAAATCCCGCGCATACCTACGGGCCCGGTTATTACGACGTAGGGGTAACGATTCAGACACCGACCCATCCATACGACGTATTGAAACAGGGATTTATTTCCGCGTACGCCGACACGATGCGTGGCGATTCCTTTACGGTCAAGCCGGGCCAGAAGGTTGTGATGAATATCAACGCCCGGAATTACCTCCCGCTCAAAGAAATTCGGATTCCATTCTGCTGGATGGGTCCGTACGCGCTGACGTTCGATTCGGCCAGCACGGCGGGGTTGCGAACCAACGGCATGGAGCAGCAGCAGCTGATCAATTTCGATCCGTCGAACAAACGAGCGACCTTCTACATGAAATCCTCGTTGAACGGCAGCCTGCCCGATCTGCCGGCGGGGAACGGACCGATCTTGTCCCTGTATTTCACGGTTCCAAGCTACTGCGGTCCCGGAACGCAGTATATTACGATGCCTTCCTATGCGTCCTACGTGCCGACGTTCACCGCGGCGGCCGGCACCTATTCACCAGTTATGCTGCAGGGAGTCATGTCCCGGTGCAAGCCGGGTGATGTCGACGGGAACGGCGTCGGGCCGGATGTAGGGGACATCAGCTTCATGGTGGACTTTCTTTTTAACTCAGGCCCACGGCCGCCCATGATTTCGCAGGCCGACGTAAACGGCGATGGCGCCACCGATATCGCCGATATGACCTATCTGGTCGACTATCTCTTTGCCGGCGGTATACCGCCGCAGACCTGTCACTGACAAGCGTCGACAACGGGGCGAACAGGAGTTCGCCCCGTTTGCTTTTCCACATAGTCTGAGACTTTCTGAGAGGTCCAAATGGATGTCGGAATTAGAATCGTTGGCGTATCGCTGATGATGAGCCTCTTAGGTCTGACAGCGGCGGGCTCGCCGGGAACTCAGGTTCAGAACCTGTCTCCCATCCAGAATATCTCTTCGCACGAAACACTCGAATCGGATGGTCTTTGCACCCTTCGGAACAATGGCGACACGATTGTGTCCTTTTACCACGGTATCGTTGCCGGCGACCGATTCGCTACGTATATCGATCCGCGGAAATGCGCCGGTTCACCGCAATTCCCGTTTGCCGTGCAGAGAATCCAGATTGGTTTGTACACCAACTACGGCGGCGTATGGCCGGTTGAGGTGGCTTTTGAAGTGTGGCTTCCGGCCGGCCCAGATTCCTGCAGCGGACCGGGGACGCTCGTCTGCGCCGATACGGTTCTGCTGGACGAGGCGACGTTTTTGCTTCCACACCTCGGCGTTGTCACGCTGAATCACCGTTGTTGCATAACGCAGCCATTCTTCATTGTGGTCGAATACACCGGCGCAACACCATCGCCGTATCCGTCGGTGACATTTGATAGTCGCATGCCGGCCGATTCGTGCCTCAATTGGGCTTACTCGGTAGGCTACGATTGGCGCCGCTGGAACCACTACTGGTGGCCGCCAGTGCCCGGCAATCTGGTTATCTGGGTGGAAGGAGATGCGAACTCCGCGGTGTGCGGAAGTACCGGCTGTTGTGTCGGGGTAACGGGTAATGTCGACGGTGACGCAGGCGATCTGGTCGATGTTTCCGATCTTACCGCTTTGGTCGGCTATCTATTTCAAGGCCAGACGATATCTATGTGTGCCGACGAGGACAATGTCGATGGGGACCCATCGGGGGCAGTTGATATCGCAGACCTTCAGAAGCTCGTGGATTTTCTCTTCAATAGCGAGGCGCTGCCGGGTTGTCCGTGAGTTCAGCGCGCGAATCGTCTGAAGACTTCCGCCATCGAGTGGCATATGTAGTCTACTTGAGTCGAGGTCATCTGCGCG
>DATKJY010000128.1:0-7620 GCA_035543175.1 Candidatus Acidiferrum sp. | reverse complement strand
TGATAAACCTTCAGTTCATCGAGCACCCAATCATACAGCGGCCGATGATCCTCAAACTCAAGCGTGCAGATAGAATGCGTGATCCCTTCCAGCGAATCCGACAGACAATGCGTGTAGTCGTACATTGGGTACAGGCACCAGGTGTCACCAGTCCGGTGATGGGTGGATCTCAAAATTCGATACAGCACCGGGTCCCGCATATTGAGATTGGGCGATGCCATATCAATTTTCGCTCGAAGCGTCCGGGAGCCATCGGGAAACTCGCCCGCACGCATGCGACGGAACAGGTCGAGATTCTCTTCGACCGTTCTCGTGCGATAGGGGCTGTCCTTGCCCGGAGCCGTCAGAGTGCCGCGATACTCGCGAATTTCGTTGGCGTTAAGATCGCAAACGTACGCCTTGCCCTTCACAATCAACTGTTCGGCAAAATCGTAGAGCTTGGCGAAATAATCTGAGGCATAGAAGAGCCGGTCGTCCCAGTCAAAACCGAGCCAGCGGACATCCTCGATGATCGACTCGACGTATTCGGTCTCTTCCTTGCTCGGGTTCGTATCGTCGAAACGCAAATTGCACAGCCCGCCCGGATACGCGGCGGCAATGCCGAAATTCAGGCAGATCGACTTGGCGTGACCGATATGAAGATAACCGTTCGGCTCGGGAGGAAAGCGCGTATGTACCCGCTGCTTGAACTTACCCGTGCGATTATCATCGTCGATCATGTCACGAATGAAGTTAGTAGGCGGCGCGCCGGCCGGTGATTCGTTCTGTCCTTGCTTGCGTTTGTCCTCGTTACTCGCCGCGTTCATGGTCAATCTACCTCAAGCTTAGTATCGGTAATTTGTCCGGAAGTCACATGCTCCGGCTAATCAGACGCGAAATCTAACCTTTTTGCGCCGGCCTGCAACCTAAATGTGCCGCGGTCAACCGCGCGCACTGACCCTTGACAATCGCCCGATTCTTGCCAACATTGGCGCTCTACGTGTCTGTGCAATAATGGTCTGCAGAGAGCGGACCGGCGTGAAAGGAGCAGTTGTGAGACCAACGGTACGATTTCTTGAGGATTCCCTGATACAGCAGATTATCTCCGAAGCCCGCGACCTGATGTGCCGGCTTGGCCTTGAAATTCACAACGACGGCGTCCTTGCCCTCCTGGCCGACAATGGCGCCAAGGTGGATCGAAGCTCTAAGCGCGTTTTGTTCACTCAGGACGTCATAGACCGAAGCCTGAAATCGGCGCCGCATTCGTTCAAGCTGTACGATTCCTTGGGGAATGAAGCAGTCGATCTCTCCGGATATAAGGTCAATTTCACGCCCGGCTCGGCCGCGATAAATCTCCTCGATGAGCACACGAATTCGATCCGTCGTCCTGTCACGCGTGATTATGTCCGGTACACCAAGCTCATGTGTTCGATGAAGCATATTGCGTCGCAGGCGACAGCCATGGTACCGTCCGATGTGCCGGAGCGAGTATCCGACAGTTACCGCCTTTACCTGAGTTTGATGTTCTGCGAAAAACCGGTCGTAACCGGGGCCTTTACGATTGAGGCTTTCGAGATTATGAAAAATCTGCAGTTGGCGGTGCGAGGTTCGGCGAAGGAACTGGCTGCGAAGCCGCTGACGATTTTCTCGTGCTGTCCCACCTCGCCGCTCAAATGGAGCGATGTAACATCGCAGAATCTGGTGGACTGCGCCAGGCACTCTATTCCGGTGGAGTATATCGCGATGCCGCTGTCCGGGTTTATGGCGCCGGTGACTATCGTCGGCTCTCTCGTGCAGCACACCACTGAGACGTTAAGCGGCCTGGTGATGAGCCAGCTTACCAACCCCGGTACCCCTGTCCTATACGGCGGTTCTCCGGCCATATTCGATGTGCGCTATGAGACTACCCCGATGGGCGCAATAGAGACCATGATGATGGACTGCGCCTATAACGAGATTGGCAGGCACCTCGGCCTACCGACCCAAGCTTACATTGCACTGAGCGATGCCAAGCATCTCGACGCCCAGGCAGGGCTGGAATCCGGAATGGGCGCAACGCTAGCGGTGCTGGCCGGAATTAACAACGTCTCCGGCCCCGGGATGCTTGATTTCGAGAGCTGTTTCAGTCTCCAGAAGCTCGTGCTCGATAACGAAATCTGCGGGATGGTGCAGCGTCTCACCGAAGGAGTTGAACCCAAAGAAGATTTTCCTTCGCTCCCGCGTTTTCAGGAACTGCTGCGTGACCAGCATTTACTTATCTCGGACCACACGCGTCGGTATCTGAAATCGGAAATCTATTTCCCCGGCCCCAGCATCGATCGGGCTAACCGATCTCGGTGGCAGGAAGAAGGGGCGCAGACGTTAGGTCAAAGGGCACAATCGGAGGTCGATCGGTTGATAGGAGAACATCAGCCGGTTTCTCTCGATAAGAACATAACCGGGCAGTTGACCGAACTGATGAGTGCCGAGGCACGGCGTTTCGGTATGTCGAAACTGCCGGCAATGGACCGATGAGCAGCGTTCTCGAAATTCCCATTACCTCAGTCCTGCCGTTGCAGCGAGCTGTTCTCCGGGCACAGGGAGTGCCGAACGGCTCTGCCACCCCGAGGATGGAGAATCTGGCGAACAGAGCCATTGTCTTGCTGGGTGAACTGGCCCGACCTTTGGGAGAGATGTTGAGTTGCTCACGCGAGGAGTTTTCGGGGATCTACGCGGGCGAAGGCAACAATGAAGCCGTGACGCCGATTGACGCGATCTACCCTCGCGCGGAACAGCTCAGTTTGTTCGCGGTAACCCTTGGGGAACCGGTCTCCGAAAGGATATCACGACTGTTTGACGCCGGCGATTTCGCAATGGGCGCCATGCTTGATGCTGCTGCCTCCGAAGCTGCCGATCAGGCGGCGCAATATCTGGAATCGCACCTGGTGAAGCTTCTCAGGAGCAGCCGGAAGCTGGCTCCGTCATCGGGAGTGCTTCGATTCAGCCCCGGTTACTGCGGATGGCACATAAGCGGGCAAAAGAAGCTGTTTACCGCTTTAGAGCCGGGCGAAATCGGCATCTGTCTGACGGACAGTTTTCTTATGACTCCGCTCAAGTCAGTAAGCGGCGTGATCATCGTTGGTCATAAGTCGATATTCGAGTTTGACGATACGTTTCCGTTCTGCGTGGAGTGCAAGACGCATTCCTGTCGTGAACGGATGAACGAAATTATGGAATGACAATTATCTTCACAGAGGACACATAGATGGACACTCTTCAACAATTGTCGGCGCATTTGCAAGCAGGCGAAGTGGAGCAGGCGCGGGCACAGACTCAAGCGGCAATAAATTCAGGAATCGATCCGAAGATTATTCTGGATCAAGGGTTAATTGCGGGTATGCTGGTCATAGGTCAGCGATTCAAGGCTCATGAAATCTTTCTACCCGACGTTCTCATGGCCGCAAAAGCTATGTACGCCGGAATGGATTTGTTGAAGCCGCTTTTCCTCAAGGAAGGGATGCCGTCGATCGGCAAGGCCGTCATCGGGACAGTGCAGGGGGATTTGCACGACATCGGCAAAAATCTCGTGGGCATCATGCTCAAGGGGGCAGGTATCGACGTCATTGATCTCGGCAAAGATGTGCCGCCGGAGAAATTCATTGACACCGCCGAGAAAGAGGGAGCTCGAGTCATCGGCATGTCAGCGCTGCTTACCACTACCATGCCTGTGATGAAGAAGGTGATCGAGCTGGCCCGGCAGCGCGGTATCTACGATCGAACGAAATTTGTAGTCGGTGGTGCGCCTTTATCGCTCGAATACGCCCGAGAGATTGGCGCTCATGCGTACTGTTTTGACAGCGTGAGTGCGGTTGATTGCGTCAGAGGATTCCTGACCGCTCGGTAGCCGGATGGACCTTCTTGCGAGTATACGATCAGGTCGACGATTAGTCGCCGACGGCGCGATGGGGACGATGTTGTTTCAGCGTGGCCTCAAGCCCGGAGACTGCCCGGAGGCTATGAATCTCGACCACCCGGAACTGCTCTCTGAGATCGCCCGGCTTTATCTAGAGGCCGGCGCCGATATTGTGCAGACCAATACGTTCGGTGGTTCATCGCTTAAGCTCGCTCAATATGGCCTACAGGGTCGGGTGAGAGATATTTGCGTCAACGCTGTGAACGCTGCGAGAGCGGTGGTCGGAAAGAAAGTATTTGTATCAGGTTCCTGCGGACCGTGTGGGAGGCTTCTCGAACCATTCGGTGATATTAATGCTGACGCTGTCTTTGACTCCTTTAAAGAACAAACCGGCACGCTAATAGAGGCGGGCGTTGACATAATCTGTGTCGAGACAATGACCGACGTGAATGAAGCAATGCTGGCCGTGAAGGCTGCAAAATCGATTCAGCAGAGCGTACCGGTAATGGCGACTATGACGTTCGATTCCACGCCGCGCGGTTTCTATACGATTATGGGTACGACGGTGGAGCAAGCCTGCAAGGCGTTGGCCGATGCGGGCGCCGATGTGATCGGTTCCAACTGCGGCAACGGCATCGAGAACATGGTGCGCATTGCAGCCGAGTTCAGAAAGTACTCCAGTCTGCCTCTCATAATCCAGTCCAACGCCGGACTGCCGCAACTGGTCGACGGCCAGCTTGTCTATGCCGAAACGCCGGAATTCATGGCCAAACACTGCGAGCGGCTTCTCGATATCGGAGTCGATATCATCGGTGGATGTTGTGGAACCACCCCGGAGCATATTGCAGGCATTCGAGAAGTGGTAGATAGATACAACAAGGCGCAGGCCTAAGCCTGCACCTTCGTTTGAGTTTTCAATTCAGATCCAATCAGCGTGGGGTGGGTGGGCCGGGAGGTGGCGGCAGCGTCTTCGGATCCTCCTGAAGTTTCTTCGTCAGATATTCAATTGCCTTATCGAGCTGATCGTCGATCCCCTTGGCCGTGCGATCGGGAAGGTTATCAACCGTAACATCCGGTACCACGCCAGTGTTCTCCACCACCCACTGGCCTTTGAGACTGTACATGCTGAATTCGGGCACGGTGTAATAGCCGCCGTCGAGCAGCGGGTCAAATCCGCGGATTCCGACGACGCCTCCCCACGTGCGAGTGCCGATAAGCGGACCAAGCTTATATTCGCGAAAGTCGTACGGGAAAATATCACCATCGGATACCGAGAATTCGTTCTGAATACTCACCATGTGGGCATTAAGCCCATCGCCGGGCTCCGGCTCGGGAACGCCGTTTCGAGAATAGCCCATGGCCACGAGAACTCGTCTGAGGCGATCCAGAACCAGATCGGCAACAAAGCCGCCGCCATTGTAGCGAACGTCGATTATCAAAGCCGGTTTGCGAATCTGGTTATAGAACATCTGCTCAAACCGCACCAGGCCGAACTCCTCCATATCGGGAATATGGATGTATCCGATCTTCCCGCCCGAAACCGAATCCACGTACTTGCGATGCTGCTCGACCCAGTCGAAATAACGAAGATTCTCTTCTGAGTTCTGCGGCTTGACCTTTACCTCGTGAGCACCGGTGGTCGTCGGCTTGCTGTTCACGAGAAGAGTCATCTCCTTGCCGACGCTGTTTTCCGTCAGAGAATATGGGTCAACATCGGCGGTGACCTCATGCCCGTTTATCGCCAGGAGATAATCCCCTTCGTGGACGTCAATTCCCGGCTCCTCAAGCGGCGAACGGAGAGTCGGATCCCAGTTCTCGCCTTCGATGATGCGTTTGATGCGGACGCGATTTGACGTATGATCAACTTCGAAATCCGCTCCGAGCAGACCGATATTGCTGGGCGATTTCTTCGGCATATCACCGCCGCCGCAATACGTGTGCGAGCAGCAGAGTTCGCTGATCATTTCGCTAATGACATACGTGAAATCGTACCGATTGGCGACATAGGGGAGAAGCACGGCATATTTGTCATGAATCTTTTTCCAATCGACACCGTGCATATTCTTGTCATAGAAGTAATCCCGTTCGCGGCGCCAGACCTGGTTGAACATCTGGGTATATTCAGCCTCGTGATCGACCCTCATCTCGAGTTTGGATACGTCTACGGATTTCTCCTTCAAATCAGCTTCTTTACCTTCGGTGTCGATGATGTAGTAGCTCTGTCCCTGGCGGACCACCATCTTCTTTTTGTCCGCAGACAGGTTTAATCCTCCGACGTCAACGAGGAACTCGCTGTTCTTCTTATTTTCGATGTCATACTTATTCAAGGTCGGTTTGCTCTGACCGATCGGTCCCCCTAATCCCGAGATTGGGTAGGAAGTGTAAAAAATCGCGCCTTTGATCGCGCTGGTGCCGTCGTAATTGCCGGCCGGAAGGTCAAAAGCCACCTCGCGTTCATAGATGCCGTCGAAATCGATCGTAACCACCGGCGGTTTCGGCTCCTCCTTCTTCTCCTCCTTGCCGCCCTTGCTCTCCTTGGATTTTTCGTCAGCAGCCGATTTGGCGGCCACAGAGACTTCGTCCGACTTGGGTGCGAACGGCGACAAATCGCCTTTCTTCAATACAATCAAGTAGAGATTTGTGATGGCGTTATTGACGTACGAAAACTCGTAACTGCCCAGGATCGGGTTGAAATTGCGCTCGGATAGGAAGTAAAGATACTTGCCTTCGGGATCGAATTCAGGTGAATAATCATTAGTCAGGCCCGGCGTTACCTGGTGTATTTTCTTATCGTCGAAGGAATAGACAAATATCGCGGCAATTCGATTCTCGAGTTCCTTCACATACGCCAGGTACCGGCTGTCCGGCGACCAACTGAAACCATGGAGCTCGTTGCGCGGCGCCTGATCTATCTGCGTCGTCTGTTTCGATGCTATATCGATGATGAACAGCCTATGGTTTTTGTCGGAAAACGCCAACCGCTTGCTATCCGGCGACCAGATTGCCTCGTATTTGTGGCAGTCGGAACCAGTGGTGAGCTGAATTGTCTCTTTCCCGTCTTGCGACGTAAGATAGAATTCATCTTCGCCGGTTCGATCTGAAAGGTAAGCGACATATTTGCCGTCTGGGGACCAGCGGGGATACATTTCATTTGACGTGCTGCTGTTCGTCAGATTTCTGGCGTCCCCTTCTTTCGCCGGAAGCGTGAAAATATCGCCGCGTGCCGCGAACACCGCCCGTTTGCCGTCCGGAGCAATATCAAAATCGAGTATCCGGTCTGCCACCTTCTCGTACTCGGCGCGAACAGTGTGTCGGTCAAACGTCAGGTCGATGGACACCTTGTGCACGTTTTCCGAGGGAAGGTCCATCACGTACAGATAGCCGCCGTTTTCGAATGCGATGCCGTCGGGACCCAGGCTCGGCCAGCGAACATCGTATTCGGTGTAATTCGTAATCTGCCGGGTTTGACCGGTGGCCGTGTCATACGCATAGAGATTCAGCGTGCCGGTGCGGTCGGAATTGAAGTAGATCTTATCTTTGTACCACATCGGTTGATTGTCGGTGCCGACCCAATCAGTGACCTTTTTATTCTGGAGAGTTTTCAAATCGAAAATCCAGACGTCCTGGGCCATGCCGCCTTTGTATCGCTTCCAGGTCCGGAAATCACGATAGATAGGGCAGTATGCCACTTTATTGCCGTCAGGGGAGAAGCTCGTGAAGCCGGCAACGCTCATGGGGAGCGGCTCGGA
>DATKJY010000127.1:0-2385 GCA_035543175.1 Candidatus Acidiferrum sp. | reverse complement strand
TGGAAGATAATAGTCCAGGAGACCAGCGACATGAACAGCAGGAGTATGAGAATTATGGCGCCAAAGGTGGAAGTATCACCGATAATCTGCCAAATTGAGCCCGAAAAGAGACCAAGAAGGAGAAGATTGTGCATAATAATTTCTACACTTCACTTTCATCAAAGTTTGGGTCACTCGTATCGAGGACCTTCCAGGCGAAACGCACCGGTTAACTCAACATAGAAATACCTTCCTGGGCAATCAACTAAAACAGCCTGAGGCGGCGCCGGTTCTGCTACCTTGCAGATTAAGCTTGATTGCTCGATGGTTGCTGCATATTTAGCTATGCAGCAACAGTATCGGCAATAGTACGAGTTAGTTATGAACAGGTTTCTTCGCGTTTTGCTCGGGCTGGCTATGCTTGTAGCATGTCTTGGTTGCCAGTCCGCGGATAAGAACCAGACCGGTCGAACTAATGCCGCCGGTCACCCGGAAGAACTACGAGACAGCACGCGTCTGGATCCCGCCGGGGGCGTTGCAGCTACAGCTCGCCCCAAATCGGACTCGCTCTAAATCAAAAAGCCTCCCACGGGTGGGAGACTGTCAGGTAAGTTCGATGGCGACGAAGGGGAACTTAGCTCTCAATTGCTTCGACATTTGCTCGCGGGACGACGGCCCTTTGGCCATTATCAAATTCGACTTCCAGTACGCGCGCCCTCGATTCCGATTCCAGAACTGCAAGTGGCGACGGAAGATCACTGACACGGCCCAGCCGTCCGAAATAGGGGTGCCTGATTATTCGGATGGGCGAGCCGATCTTGAGCCCCTCCAACGGCGTTGCAGTTGCGGTCGCGGTGACTTTGCTGTCATCGCCCGATGGGATGACGACTTCCGGACGGATTACGCCCGCCCGGATTTGTGTCGCACCGTTAATGCAAGCCATTTGGCCTTCGTGGGCCTCCAGCAGGTCGAATGTCCTTTCCGCCATATTGATCTGGCCAAAGCCCTCGGTGACCACCAGCGTCGTCCCGATATCCTCCGAGCCGGTAATGGCCACGCCGATATCATAGCCGAGGAAATCGCGAAGGTCTTGGTCGTCGAAGCCGCCCACGACAATTCCTTTGATGCCAACCGAGATTGCCTTTTTCAGTGCGGCCGCGGTTACCAGTGAGCCTCCGACTATAATCCGGCCGGAAAGCGAGCTATCGATCAAGTCATCCGATAAAATTGTAATGTTGTCAGGTGTCACGATTTTCAGAAAGCCGGATGCTTCCCCGCCGATTCCAAAAATACCCTGGACAAAAGACGCCATGCAGGCCACTACCACCCCTTCTCTCGGGATTACTTCTGTAATTTGGCCGTCCAGATAAGCTGTAACTTCGACCGGGGTAGGTTCGCCGCGCTGAAGAACCTGGCCCGTGATGTGAGAAATGGACTCGATGGTGCCGTCAATGGTGGCCTGGCATTCGTTCTTGAGAAGGCCGAAAAGTGATTTAGCTATAGCAATCTTCTCGCCGTTTCTGATCGGGTCGCCCACTTTCTTGAGCATGACCATCTCGATGTCTTCGGGAGCTATGGCCAGCTTGTTGGCGACATTGAGCGGCACGACGTTTCCCGGGAGATGTGTCCGGGCCACGACATCGCTCGGCTTGACGCGATCGCCGACCGTGACGATAACTTCGCCTTTAAGCGGAAGGATGCGGTTTTTTCGCACCAGGACTCGCTCGGTTACTTTAAGTCCCGGCGTGTACGCATGGCCCATCAGGCGCCCTTTCCGGAAGTGTCACGGTCGCGCGCAGCCTTCGACTGACGGCGGATTATTGCGATTACCACAAGCACAAATACCAGGGCGACGATGATCCACAGGCTGCGCTCGCTCATCCCTTGACTCGCACTACCCGAGCCGCTCTTAATTTTATCTTCGCTGGCGATCTTCACCGATTCCTTCGGCGTGGCCGCTTCCAGGTTTTCTGTCGAGAAAGAGGTAAGCATGTTCTTGATGATTGGCTGGACTGACGAGTAGAGCGAATCCGGCGTGAAGAAATAAAAATTCACGATGCCTCGATTGAAGAACTTGAGAATCAGAATACTCTTGCGCAAGGGTTGACCCGTCTGGTTGATGGTCGTAAACAATCCGGCAATGTCTACGGAGCGATCGAAAAAAGGCACGCCGTCTTTGGGGTCGGCCAACGATTGATCAAACGATTCCATGACCGGGGCCTTGCTCAATGAAATGCCGAGATCTTTCACCAGGGAATCCTTTTGTCGGTCGGACTGCTGACCTATCGAGTCAATCGTCACAATCACGTATGGGCCGGAGTGAAAGGGAGCGGAGGCGATTGGCGCAAACACCGCTTCATATTGGAATGTCTGTGGCGAAGCCTGGCTTTTGGTCAAGTAGTAATC
>DATKJY010000126.1:0-5599 GCA_035543175.1 Candidatus Acidiferrum sp. | reverse complement strand
GAGCTGTAGGTCAGATGCGTGTTCATCGGGTTGTCGCCACCGAGATTGCTCACATAAAACGAGTCGGCAGGAGTGGGAATGCCACGACCCTGGCCGCATTCGTAAAGAGTAAACTTGATGGTATCACGGTTGACATTGATCACAGCCGGACTGGGGACGACATGGAACTGAAAGATGATCGGGAAGGGGGAGTTGGAGGCCTCTGTCGAATTGACCCACAGCGTATCAAAATAGTCGCCGACAGGGCTGGTAATTTTGAATCCCACCTGCACCACCAGAGGCGCCTGTCCAGTGTCGGGCGTCACAGTAAACAGGCGAGTCGAACTCCTAGTCAGTTTGAAGCTGTAAGTTCCGCCACCGACATTTTTGATCAAAACGTTGCGAGGCGTGGGCGAATTCTCAGGTGTCTTTACAAGGATAAAATTGAACGCCGAATCGGCGCCGATTTTCGGCAGCGACGACGCCACTGTCAGTTTCACCGGCACCGGGACGGGATTGTTCGCCGCTGTAGGATCGCTGACGACTACCGTGTCGTAGTAGTCGCCGATAGCAAGACCGGTGATGTCGACAGTCAGGGTTACCTGACCCGAGTTTACTCCTGCCGGCGGGGCCAGCTGCAACCACGACTGTTTGTTGGTGACGGTCCAGTTCAGGGTACCGCCGTCTCCGTTACTGATATTCAGAGTTCCCGGCGCCGGGTTGGCGCCACCGACGAGCGCGTTGAAGGTAAACGACCCCGGCGACGCAACGATTATCGGCGGCGGCGGAGTTACGTTCAATTTGACATAGAGGAACTTCGGCGTGTTGGTCGCCGTGGGAGCGTCCACCCTGATCGAATCGAGATATGCTCCCGAAACCAGTCCGGTGATATTGATCGAGACGGTAATGGTTTTTGGAGAGGTCCCCTGAATGGGACTGCGCGACAACCAGGAGGCATTCTTGGAGGTCGTAAAGTTGAATTCGCTGCCACCGGATGTAATGGTGAACGTCTGGTTGGGCGGATTGGCGCCTCCCTCCAAGGCTGTGAATTTGAGCGTATCAGTTGACAGCACAATAACCGGCGGGGCGTGGTACCCGGTGTCAAACACCAGATAGCAGTGAGGTCCGTCCCAGGTCGGGAAGCGATTCACGCCGCCGGAGGCCGCCCATTTCCAGGCGCCGCCGGGTCGGAACCAGGCCGAATCGATACAGATGTGCTTGCCATGCGAGGCGGTACTTACTTTGAATGCCGTCACCGACCACGCCGTGTCGTTAAATCCGGGAGGCAATCCCGGCGAGGAGATCTTGGCCGCGATGAAGCCGATCGTGTCAGCGGCGACGCCATCGGCACTGAATTTGTTGATGTTGTACTGAATGTCGAAATTTGCCCGTCCGAGGATAGCCACGCCCGGCGTAGGATCACCCGGACGCCAGCCGAGCGTATCGCCTCTCGTGCTATCCCAAGTCGCGCCATCAGGCGAGTACACGGAAAAGCCGTTGCTGATGGCGAAATTGAAGCTGTCACTCTTGAGACGAATCGTCCAGCGGAGATCCTTGCCCGCCAGGACGGTGTCAGGACCCTTGAGGCCCTGGACTCGATCCACCGTGACCATGTAGCTGGCGGCGGTCACATTCTGTTCGGATTGTGCCAGCACTGGCGAGACGAGCAGCGCGGCCAGGCACACCAGACTCAGCAGAAATATAAACCTCATACAAACGCCTCCATGCGGTGTTAGTGCTGTTTACTTTCGCGTCTTGTATGATCGATTCAGGCGACCGGGGAATACCCGGGACAGATGGAGTGCCATCGGTATCTTAGCAGCAGTCGGACATCACTCGCTCTGGTCCCGTACGAAACATACTGATGAATTCTACCTATAGGAAGTAAGGTATTGCGCCGGACGTACCCAACCCTATCGTCACTTTTCAATATAGACCGGAACGGTGGGCAATGTCAAGCGATAATTGCGTGTCGTGGTTACGGGCGGCACTGGTTCGTGCGTTACCTGAGGCCGTTAGCGACGACGTCGTGAACGGGCGGCGATGCCGTGCGTGCGGGAGTTACGAGATTTTTTTCGGCGCGCCTTCCGCATTTCCGCGGCGAGCATTTTTTGGAGAGTGTAAGTCGAGGGCGTGAAATTCAGCAGACACAATTCGAACAATTCATCCACAAAGTCGATGAAGTGGAAGCGGGTTTTCCGAACGATTTCTCGCGGAAGCTCCTTGATATCCTTTTCGTTTTCCTTGGGTAACGCAATGGTGTAGATACCGGCCCGGAAGGCCGCGGAGATCTTCTCCTTGATGCCGGCAACGGGCAGTACACGGCCACGTAGGGTCACTTCGCCGGTCATGGCGATATCGTTTCGAATCGGTCGTTCGGACATAACCGAGGCGATAACAAGGCACACGGTCACCCCGGCCGATGGGCCGTCTTTGGGAATGGCGCCCGACGGGAAGTGGATGTGTATGTCGAATTCGTTGAAGTCGTTGGAATCGATACCGAGCATGTCAGCTTTTGAGCGAACGTAGGAATGCGCGGCCTGAATGGACTCCCTCATAACTTCGCCGAGTGAACCGGTGGTAATAATCTCCCCGTTCCCCTTCATTTTGAGGCCTTCGATGAACATGAGCTCACCGCCCGCGCCGGTCCAGGCAAGTCCGGCCGCGTTGCCGATTTCGGGTTGCTTTTCCGGCTTCTCGGGAATGAAAGCAGCAGTGCCGAGGTACGATTCGAGATTCTTCTCGGTCACATGCCACGAGGTCTTCTTCTTATCCGCCTTTTCCAGCGCGATCTTGCGGAAAATTTTCTCGATCTGTTGAGAGAATCCCAGCAAGCCGGCTTCCTGGGTATAGTTGCTGATGATGCGGGCCAGCGTCTTCTCGTTACAGCGGAATTCCGATTTCAACAGCCCGTGCTTCTTGAGCATCTTGGGCATGATATACCGTTTGGCGATAACGATTTTCTCGCGCTCGATGTAGCCCGGTAACTCAATAATCTCAAGGCGCGGGACGAATTGCTCGGGAATCTCTTCGTAGGAGCGCACGGAACATACAAAGAACACCTTGGAAAGGTCGAACGGGATGCCGAGGTAATTGTCCATGAACTTCGAGTTTCGGCGAGGGTCAATGACATCCAGGAGCGCCATGTTTACCGAGGAATCATTCTGGACGTTGAAGTAATCGAGGTCCTCGATCAAGATGACCGGGTCACAGGTGCCGGCTTCCCGAAGCGTGCGGACGATTTTCCCTGGATAGGCGCCGAGAAATGTTCGCGACACGCCTTTGACGTCGCCGATATCAGTAATACCGCCGACCGAAATACGAATGAATTCCTTCCCCAGGGCGCGGGCAATCGCTTTCGCAAGAGACGCCTTCCCGGTGCCGGGGGCTCCCACCAAACAAAGCGTGGAACCTTCGTCCACCCCGCCCAGCAATTTGCGGACGGAGAGGCGCTGGAGGATTTGTTCTTTGAGTGCGACCGAGCCATAATAGTCCGAAGACAGGATCCGCTCGACATCGGTCATCTGATAGTCTTCGGGAGTACATTTGCCCCACGGGAGATGCAAAATCCAGTCGAGATATCCTTTGGTCACGCCGTACTCGGCCGAAGCAGGCGAAATCTGCCCAAGACGGTCGATTTCAATTTTGGCCCGAGCGATTACTTCAGCCGGCAGGTGCGGAAGCGTCTTGATGAGGTGGCGAAGCCTCGCGGCGTCTTTTTCCTCGGTCAGATCTTCCCCGAGCTGTCGACGAATTTCATACAACTGCTGCTTGAGGTAGTAGCGGTGCTGTTCTTCTTCAATGCGTTTGCGGGTGTTTTCATTGATGTTCAACACAGTAGCGACACGTCCCAATTCGCCGTTAAGGTAGTACAGTAGCCGTTCATACCGGGAGTCGAGACTCACCGCTTCGAGCAGCTCCTGTTTGGCGGCCAATGAGAAATGAAATACGGATGCGACTCGATCGGCGAATAGATTCGGGTCCTCGATGTTCATCTTGAGCACGTTGGACAATTCCGGCGAATATATGGGGTCGAGATGGGTGATTTCGTTGACGATAGCTATGACTTCGTCAACCCGTGCTTTAATGGTCTTGGCCACAAATGGCGGCAGCTCAATACCGTAGGCGGTGGCGCTTAGATATGGCTCAGTCGAGGTTATCTGGTTCAACGCAGCCCGCTTGAGACCCTCAAGAGTGACAATACGGGAGCCACGGGGAGCATCCTTGACATCACGGATGACCGCAAACACGCCGACCTGGTGAATCGGTGGCTCGTCGGGCGTGGCAACTTCCGCGTGCGAATATGAAACGACGAACTCTTTCTTCGATTGACGTATCTGATCGACAAGCTGGAGATTTTCCGGGCGTCCGATCTGAACGGAGAGCATCGTACCCGGAAAGAGCACACCGGTCATCAGAGGGAGGACCGGATATTCGGCGATATTATCCGATGTTGTAATCGGAAGCCGATTCTTGCTTCGAATTATCATATCCATGCCGTTAGCTTCATGTATCGGCCGACGGCCGAACCTTTCCACCGCAAGAATCGGCTTTTGTAACCTGTTGTCAAACTGAATCTTGCCCGGAGTCACCGGCGACTTCGGCCAATCAACAGGGGGCTGCAGTACTGACCTGCGCCGGGGCCGGCCTTGCCGGGGCGCTCAAAACCCTAAGTTCATGATCTGAATGGAGTTTCAGGTTCTCGAAATTGATCGAGACCTTTTCCGGTTCGAGGTCCAGCCGATAGTAGCCCAGCCGGTTGTTTTCGAAGATCGGCCAGTTGGAGCGCAGGAACGTATTCATCTCGTTTTTCATACGATAGAGATAGCGGGCCTGGTTGAAACCGATTTCGATGTCCTCCTTGTAGATCCAGCCGCCATCGCGATTTGCGCGCGACCAGGCCAGTTTGGTGAAGTACTTGAAGGATTTACCGGTCAGATAGACCGGGAAGCCATCGATTTTGACCAGATAGCGATCTCCCTGAAGAGAGCCATCGATTTCGATCGACGACGGACGGGCTCCGGCCAACCGGCACGGAGTCAAATACGGTGCGTTCATGGATATCTCCTTTGTACGGTGTTGGCATATTTGCGACAAGGCGTCTAACCTTGTCTTATCTTTAATGATTGCTGAAAGCTGCTCTTGAGAAACCGTGCCGAGATCGCCGGAAGCATCCAATCCGAGCTGAGACAAAGCAGCAAGCTCCGAGCGGCGAAGCAGGCCTTTGGTATCCTGATAGAGATCTTCCAATTCAGCGGGTATGCCGAAACGAAGACTGAAGGCATGCTGGCGAAGTATCGCCACAGCCGGGTCCGTCATGTCTTCGGATTCGATTAGCGCCGCCATTCCAAGTATCAGATGAGCCGCCGTCTCCCCTGCGCCCATGATCTGTCCGACATGGACCTGGAATTGCTGTTCGATTTGCTGAATCGGCGTCAGGCGACACCAATCATCGAGAATGAGCAGTGTCATTAACGCGGCGGCAGTACGATACTCAAGCGGTCGGCAGCGATGGTCGTCCGGGAGCAGAAAGCAAACCTCATCGAATGAGTAATCAAATCGGCGGTAAAGCGCTTTTACCGATGCATTGGTGCGATGTTCGCGACGGCTGAGAATGGCC
>DATKJY010000125.1:0-9254 GCA_035543175.1 Candidatus Acidiferrum sp. | reverse complement strand
CGAGACTACCGCCACTATTAACGGAAGAATCCAGATCTTGTCGAATTCCGGCTCATAAAATTGAATCAGGTACTCGGTCGCCCAGAGCGCCTTTGGCGAAAGGCCCGTCTCCTCTTCCAACTCCCGAAGCGCAATCTGCCCGGCTGACTCTTCACCTTCCTTGGCCCCAGTGACGAATCCCCAGGCTCCGGCATACGATTCCGTGTAGGCCCGTTTCAACAGCAGAAATTTCCAGCCGTCACGGTCCCGTTTGACCACTGCGACATTGACCCCCGGCGACTCGATTGGAATGGACTTGCGCTCCGTCATCTCAAGCCATGTTACCGTATGGTTCATAGTGAAAAGACCTCCACCCGAGATGGAAACGAGTCACAGGCGTATCTGCCGACTTGCCAATCGCACTACAATGCCGTCCGCTCACTGCCCGTTCCTATCCCAGTCTCATATTGTCTATCAACCTCACCCCGTGCACTCGCACCGCCAGCGAGACGACGATATCGCCGCTCAACTTCCGCCGTGGTTCGAGTGTAAAGATATCTGCAAAGGCAATATAATCGATTTTTGCCGAAGGACATGTAGCGAGAATGACGGCGCGCATTTCCTTCTCAATTTTGCGAATATCGGTGACGCGGGACTTCACCAACGATTTGGCAGTCCGGAGCGCGAAATACAGGCAGAGCGCCTCCCGTCTGGTTTGCTCTGTCAGATACTTGTTTCGCGAAGACATCGCCAGACCGTCGCGCTCGCGGACAGTCGGCGCCACGATGAATTTGATTGGATAGCCAAGATCCACTGTCATCCGCTTGAGGACAACTGCTTGCTGGAAATCTTTCATCCCGAACACGACTAGATCCGGCCGCACGATATTGAACAGCATGGCGACAATCGTGGTCACGCCTTTGAAATGCCCCGGTCGGACCGAGCCTTCCAGTACGTCGGTTAATCCTTCGACGTTGACATAAGTGGTGAAATCGTCAGGGTACACCTCACGCGCTTTGGGAACGAAAACGATGCTCCCGCCAGCCTTTCTAATTTTGGCAATATCCCCTCTTTCGTCGCGCGGATACCGGGCGAAATCTTCGTTGGGCGCGAACTGCTTGGGGTTGACGAAAATCGAAGTTATGACCACATCAGCTTCTTTTTTGGCGCGTCGAATGAGCGACAGATGCCCTTCGTGGAGATAGCCCATGGTCGGGACAAAACCGATCTTCTTCCCCTGCGCCGCCAACCGGCGGGAGAGGAGCTGCATTTGACGTATGCTTCGAATTACCATTAAAATCTAATCGAGTGCTACTTAGCGTCGCCGGCGCTACGCGCCAGACTACAAGTGATTATGTATGAGAAGAGAAACTGCCTTATCAATTCCCATTTCTCTCCCCTTCGAGCTTCTCTTCCGCCGCCACCTCTTCGGCAAACAACGGCTTTTCATCGCTGATTTTGTAGCCGTCCTTCACGTAGCGTATCACCGCGTATGCCCGCGCCTGCCCGGCAGCAATTATTGCCAGACCATAGCCGATCACACTTGCGAAAATCAGGAACAGCATCAACGCCATCACATATCCGGCGGTCGAGTCCGTTGTCATAAAATAGCCGTTGGCCGGCGGCGTGATCCCCCAGCGAATACCCGGAAAGACGTTCAGGACCTGATAAACAAAATCTGATCGAGTCGGCAGATGCGACAGGCCGGAGCGCACGACTCGTTCGATGCTGTCTCCGCCGCCGATAGCCGAACTCAGGGTCACAAACTGCACCGCCCGATATGCAAAATATGCATAGATGAAACTGCACAACTTGGCTGCAATGAACGTGTACGCGGTATATGCCACCCATCTCAACGGTTGGCGGATGACGGTCGAGAACGTCTCCAGAATCACATTAAACGACTCGGCCTTGCGCTCAGCCGCCGCCACCGCCGGCATCAGAATTACGGATACGGATAGAATGAACAGGATGAACGCCACAAACAAGCCGACGATGAAATTGGGAATGACGAAAAATATCGAATAGATCCACTCACCGATAAACGGAATCCGACAGATGAGGCCAAACAAGGCATACAGAATTATTATGAACAGCACGAACAGAATGATTGCCAGTTCCGAATAGGCGAGCTGCTTCCAGCGTTGGAAGGCAAATTTGATGGCGCCCCGCGCGGAGAAAAACCGGTTGCCGCGCACAGCTTCGACATGAATCGCGCTGACTCCGAACAGGCTCAGCATCAACACGAAAATGCCCAGCGCCGCCCCCACATAGAAGAAGGCCTGCGCCACTGTGTTCTGGAAGCTGTCCGCGCCGAACGGAAGGAAACCATAGATCGCGAAGACCCCCCGCGGCGCCTGGCCTTCGGCAATCACGCCCATGTAGTAGAACAGGTCGAAAACCAGCAGCCCGCCGCACAGCCCCAGCACCACCACCAGCACCTGTTTGGCCGACAGCGCATGCGCCGGCGCCGCGATAACGTCTCGGATATCCAGATGGGGGGATGACTCCATGTCGGTAATCTCCTTTTCTGATGTAACGATGTCAAGTGCCGAATATCGGGGTCACTTACCCAAGGTCAGATATGAAACTCTACGATGTCCCCGTCGGTCAGAACATAATCGCGTTGCACCCGTTGACCGTCGAATTTGCCCGCGCCCCAGATTTTGGCAAACTTGAGTTTGGCGGCGAACTCCTTGTGAATTGCCACCGCCGCTTCTTCGACCGTAGCCCCGACCGGCAGAATCACCGGGTCGACCAGCTCGGCCTCGTGCCCGACATATTTGGTATACACGCGAATGATGCCCAGCGACGCGAATATCTCGCGCCTGAATTTGCCCAAACTCTGATCATCGATCAAGGTCGTGGGAATAATAACGAACCCGGGAAACCGGTCCGCCAGCGCTCGGGACCAGCCGGTGGAATCATCTTCCATCGCCTTGTGAGCGCAGATGAGGGTCTTCTTGATGTAGAAGCGAAGGTCCGCCGGTTTTTCTTTGTGGTCGGGTCGAAGCAGGATATGCTTTTCCTCGAGTTTCTTCACGACGTAGTCGGCGCGTTCGACGAACCTGGGATCGGTGGCGTCGCAGACGAGCACCACAATATCCGCATGCCGCACCAGATTGGGCATGTAGTTCTCGAACATCTCGTCCGAAATGGGCGGCGTGTCGATCAATTGAATCTGAACCGTCTCAAACGTCATCATCCCGGTGAGTGGCTCGCGCGTGGTGTAGGGATAATCTGCCACCAGCGGCTTGGCATGGGTGAGGCTCTCCAGCAGCGATGATTTGCCGACATTGGGTCCGCCAATTAATATGACTTGCCCGGCCCCTTCGCGCTCGATATGATCGTGTGTCGGGGCGTGCTTGGCGCCGTGTGCTTTGTCCCCCTCCGAGAGCTGCTTTTTGAGCACGGAAATCTTGGCCTTCATTTCAGCCTGAAGTTTATCCGTCCCCTTATGCTTGGGCATGATGGCGAGAAGTTCTTCGGCGAGGCGAAGTTTTTCGCGGGGATCCTTCTCGGCCTTGAATTCCCGTTCCAGTTCGTAGTATTGGGGTGGCAGATTTGCCGGCATAGTGCATAGATAACAAATTCGGACTTCGTAGACAAGGGGGGCTATTAGTCGGCGGTCAACTCAGGAAATGCGATTGTTGGCGAACCGTGCCAACACTATATTGCTCTCTATGGATTTCTTCCAGCCTGAAAACACTGGCGAC
This sequence comes from Candidatus Acidiferrum sp., assembly GCA_035543175.1. GTDB lineage: Bacteria > Zixibacteria > MSB-5A5 > GN15 > FEB-12 > DATKJY01. The sequence continues at coordinate 5,559 of DATKJY010000125.1, read as the reverse complement.
CAGAAGGACCGGCCCTCAATTCGTCCCCTCGCCGACCGCATGCGGCCGCGCTCGTTCGAAGAGTTTGTCGGGCAACAGAAGGTTGTCGGCAAGGGAACGCCGCTCCGAAAGGCCATCGAGGAAGACAAGGTTGGCTCGATCATTTTCTGGGGGCCGCCGGGTTCCGGTAAAACGACTCTAGCGGCGCTCATCGCCAGCTCTACTCGAGGTCAGTTTATCCCCTTTTCGGCGGTCTCATCGGGAATCAAGGAAATTAAGGAAGTCATCGCCAAGGCCGGCCACTATTATCTGCTCTCCGGGCGGCGCACTTATATTTTCATCGATGAGATCCATCGTTTTAACAAGGCCCAGCAGGATGCCTTTCTCCCGTACGTCGAGAAAGGTGACATCGTCCTGATCGGGGCCACAACTGAGAATCCATCGTTTGAAGTCAATTCGGCTCTTCTCTCGCGGATGCGCGTCTACGTCCTTAACCGCCTATCGCCAAGAGAGATCGAGGGGCTGATTCAGTACGCGCTGGAGGATACTGAGCGAGGTCTCGGCTCCCTGAAGTTGACTCTGGCTGATGGCGCTCTGGAATTCATTGCCGTCGCCGCCGATGGCGATGCCCGCCGGGGGTTGACGCTGCTCGAATTGGCAGCAGAATTTGTCGGAGCCGGTAAGACGATCACCGTCGAACAGCTCGAACAGGTGAACCAGAAGACGGTGCTCGTGTACGACAAGGCCGGCGAAGAACACTACAATCTGATTTCCGCCCTGCATAAGACGATTCGTGGCGGGGACCCGGACGCCTCTATGTATTGGCTGGCGCGCATGCTTGAATCGGGGGAGGATCCGCTGTACATCGTAAGACGCCTCGTTCGGTTTGCCACCGAAGATATCGGCCTGGCTGATCCGTACGCGCTCACGCTTACGATTAATGCCAAAGACACCTACCATTTTCTGGGCACTCCGGAAGGAGAATTAGCTATCGCCGAGGCGGTCGTCTACATGGCCTGCGCTCCCAAGTCAAATGCTGTTTACGCAGCATTCGAGCAGGCTAAGTCTGATGCATCCGAACACGGCTCACTGCCGGTTCCGCTCTGGATTCGTAATGCGCCAACCTCCCTCATGAAGGCGCTCGAATACGGCAAGGGGTACAAGTACGCGCACGAATTCGAAGACGCCATTACCGATCAGGAATATTTCCCGGACCAGTTGAAGGGGACCAAGTACTATCATCCGACCGACCGCGGTCGCGAAGGTAAGATTGCGGAGTACCTCAAGAAGTACCGTGAAATACGCGCCCGCCTGATGAAGGATTCCGGAAAACCGAAGCCTGAAGAGAGAGACTAAACAGCAAGAACCAAACCGCACCTGAACTGTTTAATCAACGATGTTTACACGTCTGAAACTCTTCTCTTTAATCTCCCTGCTACTGCCTCTCAGCGTGGCTGGCCAGTCACTCTTGATTCCCATGGACAGCACTCAGACCGACCACCTAAAAGCCTATGGGGTAGTCTATAAGGCTCTGGAAAAGGGAATCAAATCGCAATGGTTGCTCAATTACCGGGGCGGCTCGTTCCTTATCGAGAGCGCCGACCAGGTCGCCAACATGTGTCTGTTGATGGGCGTGTCATCAGAACAGGTGACTTCCGGGCAGGTTGCGGATATTTACCGTGAAATCGAAGTCGAAAACATGGAGCGGGTCGAACTCGAGAAGGCCCCAAAAATCGCTGTCTATTCACCCCCCAATAAAGAACCCTGGGACGACGCCGTTCTTCTGGCGCTCGATTACGCCGAAATTCCTCACGACATCATCTGGGACGCCGAAGTCCTGACGGGGGCGCTCGACAATTATGACTGGCTGCACATGCACCACGAGGACTTCACCGGCCAGTACGGCAAATTCTACGGGGCCTTCAGAAACGAGCTTTGGTATCAGGCCGACGTCAAAGAAAACGAAGACATGGCCAAGAAGATGGGCTACACCAAGGTATCGCAGCTCAAACTGGCCGTAGCCAAGACCATTTACGATTACGTCCGACGTGGCGGCTTCCTGTTTTCGATGTGTTCGGCCCCCGAGACGATTGATATTGCGCTGGCCGCTGAGGGAGTCGATATCGTGCCACGCGAATTTGACGGCGATCCGGTCGATCCCGATGCTCAGAAAAAGCTCGATTTTTCCAAGACCTTCGCGTTCGAGAATTTCGAACTCTCTTTTGACCCAATGGTGTACCGCCGCTCCAATATCGACACGTATCCGGATCGGCTTGTCCGCTTCACCAACCCACGCGATGACTATTTCTTCCTGTTCCAGTTTTCCGCCAAACTCGATCCGGTGCCGACCATGCTGGTACAGGATCATGTCAATACAGTCAATGGATTTATGGGGCAGGTCACCGGGTTCCGGAAATCGCTGACCAAAAAATCGGTCATCATACTGGCGCAGCCGGATAATTTCGACGAAGTGCGCTACATTCACGGCAATCTCGGTCGCGGCACATTCACATTTCTTGCGGGCCACGATCCCGAAGATTATCAGCACATGGTCAACGACCCGCCGACCGACCTGTCATTGCACAAGAACTCCCCTGGTTACCGGCTGATTCTCAACAACGTCCTTTTCCCGGCCGCCAAACGTAAGGAACGCAAAACGTGAGGCTTCCCTCGCAATTTGAAGGCTTCAGACATTATTCTTTTTGACAGGCTTGACGGCCCTCCCTTACCTTTGCCAAGTGAATCAAACCGCCGATAAAACAGTTATAGCCATTGACTACGGGTCTCGTCGCATCGGGCTGGCCAAAAGCGATCCGCTGGGCGTTATTGCTTCGGCCCTGCAAACTCTGGAAGTTCGCTCCGATGAGAAGGCAGTGAAGGCGATGGAGAAAATAATTCACGAATATCAGCCGACAGCGCTGGTGATCGGCTACCCGCTGCTTGCCTCCGGCGACCGGAGCGACAAGTGCGACGAAGTAGATCATTTCGTCGAGAAGCTCAAGCGTGTGTTTTCCGGCCCGATTTTCAAAGTCGATGAACACGCATCGTCTGTCGAGGCATCGTCGGTGATTCACGCCCACGGAAAAAGAATCGGAAAGGACAAAAAGCGCGTCGACCGCCTCGCCGCAGTCATTATTTTACAGCGATATCTCGACGGATTGTATGAGAAGTGACATGGACATCAAGTTCTGGGAATACTTGGTCTATTTCTTCGTGACCACATTTCTCCTGCTGGTAGGATTTTTCCTGCTGCTGCTTGGTGTCCTGCACGCCATTCCCGGTCTGGCCAAGAAGTCTAGAGGATCTGCGCGCAATTATCTCATTGCCGGAGTAGCCGTCCTTGGCGTGATCGCAGGCTACCTGTATTACAGCTATATCCGAGAGATAGACCTCGGCGCCCGAGAGGTGATTATCGTCATCAAGAAGGGTGACGATTTCGCGTCATTCGCAAGTAGGCTTCAATCCGAAGGGGTTGTTTCGTCCAAGATGGTCTTCGAATACTCGGCCCGTTGGCAGAGTGTCGATAAGCGGCTCATCCCCGGCGAATACAAGTTTGCCGGTCTCAACTCCTGCCGATCCGTGCTGGAAAAAATCCGCAAGGCTGAGGGTGTCCAGGCGAAGGTGACTATCTACGAAGGCGCGCCGATCTGGAAAGTGGCTGCCGTGCTGGCGAAACAGCTGGGTATCGATTCCGCGCGCGTCCTGGCTCTCAATCGCGACACTGTTTTTCTCGATAGCCTGGGAATTCCCTGTCTCGAGGGCTACCTCTTTCCGGAGACATATATTCTCCCGCCGGGAATTGACCTTCGCTCAGTGGTGCGTGAGATGGTCGATATGTTTCACAGGAGGACCGACTCTCTGTGGACAAAGCAACGTCCGGCGGGTCTGACGCCGCAGCAAGCGCTGGTGCTGGCTTCGATCGTCCAGGCTGAGACGAAATTCCCGTCGGAAGTTCGCACTGTCGCCGCTGTATACTGTAATCGTTTACGTCGAGGGATGACGTTGGACGCCGATCCGACTGTCATCTATGGACTGGGCGGACTGGATCGACCACTGACCAAAGAAGACCTCGATATCATGACGCCATACAACACCTACCGCGCCGCCGGTCTTCCGCCCACCCCCATTAACTCTCCTGGCCTTCCGGCCATCATAGCGGCGATTAACCCGGATACCTCTGCATATCTTTATTTTGTGGCGGACGGTCAGGGCGGGCACCGGTTCTCATACACGAACGACGAGCAGAACACCACTCGTAAGCAGATCAAACTCGAGAGACGCCGGAATTAACGGTTGGCAGAGTACAACTGGCGTTGGAATTTGACTATTTTGACGGCCAGATCAGCCGTCAGGAAATCGAAAAAGCCGTCATCGCAGGTGGCAAACGCTGATGGGTCATCGGAACTGAACCCCATAAGCCCCACCACTCCACCGTCAAATTTCACGGGATGCAGTATAAAGGCATTTGAGTCTTCGTCCAGAAGCAGGCGTCGTTCAAACGCATTGCCGCTGAAACAAGCGCAGAAGTTCTCGGCATAGTCGCGCCCGTCTTCGGCTACATGGGCAAACAACGAGGACTCGCGGGGGAGACGAAGGCTCAGCGTTCGACGCTCTCCGCCGCACCAGGTCGCCATCGCCACCAGCCGATTGCCCTCCGGCTCTCTGAACACCAAAACCGCTCTCCTGACAGGCAGCTGTCGCGACAGCTTTCTGGTGAGAGACGCAAATTCGTCGGAATAATCCAGCGAAGATCGGTTGGTAGATTCAATGAGAGCGGGTGAAATCCAGGGGGCCCCGGTGTCGCGCTGCTTCTGGCTTTCGGGCTCAATATTCGGCATGGCGACTCCGGTTCATTGGACTGGCTAGGCGCCGACCAGTTCCTGCTTGAGGTTATACTTCTTCACTTTTCGCCAGAGAGTGGTGCGGCCAATGCCGAGCTCCGACGCCGTCTTGGTGAAATTCCACTGGTTGTCCGTCAGCGCTTTCAAAATCAGTGTGCGCTGACTGGTATCGAGCAGCCCGCCCTTGATGGTCAGCGAGACTTTGGCCGGATCGGTCACTTCCGACGGCCATGTCTTGTCCCCGCCGATAAACATGATGTCGTCGGCGTCGATCTGATTGCCTGCGCACAGGGCCGCTCCCCGCTTGAGTGTATTTTCCAGTTCCCTGACATTTCCCGGCCAAGTATGACTCAGCAACTTGTCCACCGCCTTCCGGGTCACCTGCAGTGGCCGGCCGTTCATCTCCGAGGAAATCTTCCGCAGGAAATATTCTGTCAGCATCTCCACATCTTCCATCCGCTCGGACAACGCCGGCAAGGTGATGGGGATAACGTTGAGACGGTAGTACAAATCCTCGCGGAAGCTCCCTTCGGCCACCATAATTTTCAGATCCCGGTTAGTGGCCGCAACTATGCGGACATCCACTTTTTTGGACACGGTCGAGCCAATGGGGCGTACTTCGGAATCCTGCAGGAATCGCAATAACTTGGCTTGGGTCGACGATGGCATATTGGAGACTTCGTCCAAGAACACCGTACCACTGTCGGCCTCCTCAAACAATCCTTTCCGATTCTGGAAA
>DATKJY010000124.1:0-6307 GCA_035543175.1 Candidatus Acidiferrum sp. | reverse complement strand
TGCAAAACGGAACATCATGTTGTCCAACCCCTGGACCTTGATGCCTTTGCTTCCCCGCAGACGGTCGAGCACTTTTCCGACAAGACCGGGCTCCTCTTCTTTAGCGTACGGTTCAATCAAGAGCAAGAGCGGGCGTACGGTGAAGGAGCCGGTGCCGATCGAGGCAAACAGTTCGACTATAGTCTTCTTCCCCAACTGCTCCGCGTATTCCTGGAGAACGTCATCCGGAGGGAGTTTAAGGTGCTGCTCCCGTAGCTTGCGCTCGACAATCTCTTTCCCCAAGGCGACCGATTGTTCGTATCCGACCTGTTTGAGCCAGCGCTTGATCTTCCCGCGAGCGCCGGGAGTCTTAACGAGCTTGAGCCAGTCATGCGACGGCGTGCGGTTGGGGTTGGTGATGATCTCAACGCGGTCGCCCGAAGCCAATGGCGTAGAGAGCGGCTGCAAACGATTGTTGATTTTAGCGCCGGCACAATGGATGCCAACCTCGGTGTGAATTTGAAAAGCAAAGTCGAGCGGCGTCGCGCCTTTAGGCAGGTGAATCAGCTTGCCGTTCGGCGTGAAGACGAAGATGTCCTCGGAGTAAAGATCCATTTTGAGGTATTCGATAAACTCCGAAGCGTTCGTCATATCTTTCTGCCACTCCAAAACGTCGCGCAACCAGACCATCTGGCGGTCATCCTTGCTCATCTGCTGGCGCCCCTCTTTATAAAGCCAGTGCGCCGCGATGCCGTTTTCGGCGACATAGTGCATCTGGTGGGTGCGTATCTGGATTTCCACCATCTTATTGTTCGGTCCGAAGACGGTGGTGTGCAGCGAGCGATAGCCATTCGGCTTTGGGTTGGCGATATAATCGTGGAAGCGACCCGCCACCGGCTTCCACATGGCGTGAATGATACCGAGAGTATGATAGCATTCCCGTTCAGTATTGACGATGACCCGAATGGCGAACAGATCGTAGATTTCCTCAAACGGTACTTTGCGTACCCTGACCTTGCGATAAATGGAATCGAGGTGCTTAGCTCGGCCGCTCACAGTGCCGAGTATGCCATCTTTGGCTAACGCCTCTTTGATGGGCGCGACGACTTCGCCGATGTACTCTTCGCGTTCTTCCCGCCGCTCCTTGATCTTCTCGGCCAGATCCTGGTAGACTTCGGGTTCAAGGTATTTGAACGAAAGATCTTCGAGCTCGACTTTTGTCTTATTGACGCCGAGGCGGTGGGCCAGCGGGCAATAGACATCGCGGGTTTCTTTGGCGATACGGAGTTGTTTTTCGCGGTCGAGGTGCTGCAAAGTACGCATGTTATGAACGCGGTCGGCGAGCTTGATCAGGATGACTCGGATATCTTTGGCCATACTCAGGAGCATTTTTCGGAAGTATTCGACCTGCTGCTCTTCGACTGAATTAAAATGTACCGCGCCGATCTTGGTGACGCCGTCGACAAGCTCAGCGACTTCGTCGCCGAACTCACGGCGGACATCTTCAAGCGTGAATTTGGTATCTTCGACCACGTCGTGAATGAGTCCCGCGGTAATGGTGGTGGAATCCATGTGGAATTCGGCCAGAATAAACGCGACCTCGAGACAATGCTCAATAAACGGCTCACCCGACTGGCGCTTTTGACCGGCATGCGCCTTGTCCGAGAACTCGTACGCGCGCCGAATGAGCGGGATATCGATATTGGCGTTATACGACTCCACGCGAATGATGAATTCAGCCAGGTTCATCGGTTTCTTACCTGATGTGCTCACCAGTTCCGGCATAGGCTGCCTGTACCTCTCGCGCAATTTCCTCGACTGTAATCGTTTCCATACATCGACACTGACTCGACGGGCAACTACACCGGGACGCGTGCGGCTGAATGACGCGGTGTCCCGCGCCCAGGGGGCCCCATCGGACAGGCGACATGACCGCTTTGCTGGGGTAGAGCCCCACCACCCGAGTTCCGACTGCGGCGGCCAGATGCAGCGGCCCGGTGGAATTAGCCACTACCGTCGTCGCCGTCGACAGCACCGCTGCCAGTGTACGAAGATCGGTCTGACCGGCCAACGACTTGACTGTTATACCCAGAGAGCCGGCCAGGCGGGCGATCAGCTGCCCTTCTCTATCGGAGCCGGTCAGGATGACATCCAAACCCGCCCTGCTGAGCTGCTCAGCCAATCCAAGGAACTTCTCCGGCGGCCAGGTATGGGCCGATCCGCCCGAGCCAGGGTGCAGAACGACATATTGACCGGTTACTCCGGACCGAGCCACCAGTCGACGAGCAGCGGCAATCTCCTTTTCTATAAGATGTACGGAAGGAAGCGTCACGGTCTGACCCTGGCGAAAGTAGTGCAGGAAGTCACAGTTATATTCGGATTCGTGCTTCTTATTCACCTTGCGGCTGTGCATCAGGCGGTGATTGAAATACACGGAATGAAATCGTCCGGCAGTTCCGATTCGATGCGGGATGCCCACGGCATAAAAGAGGCGGCTTATCTGGCGTTCGGGATAGAGCGCCACCACAACTTTGTAGCCGGCCAGGTGCAGCTTTCGTTTGAGGTCCTTACGGTACAACGAATCCTGCTGCAGCTGGTCGTTTTGCACGCGGACGATGCGATCGATGCGCGGGTTATTTTCGAGAACCGGTGAAGCATAGAGTGACGCCAGAACCTCAACGTTGCACTCCGGATAGCGGAGTTTGAGCGATTCCACAAACGGGAGGGCCAGAATGAGGTCACCCAGCTTGTCGGAACGGCTAATAAGAAGCCGATCGCCGGGACGAATATTCAAAGCTGCATCGGTCACGTGTTGTCTTTCATACCCTGCTGCTCTTGCACGAGGCGGCGGAGTTTGGCGTATTTGACCATTACCGCCACCGCCGACAACGCCGAAACGAGAAACCCTTCGACACCGTCGCGAAAACCCTGCCGTAGAATATACTGCGAGAAAAACGAAACAGGTGGTTTGAAGATGATGCCAAACCAGGTGCTGGTCTTGCCGGCCCGAAGCGCCTCGTGGGCCCCAAGGGTCGTGTAGCGATTGGATTTGGTGAAATAGTGCTCGAGAGTCGGGAAACTGTAATGAAGAAGCTCACTCTTCAGTTTGCCGACCGGGCCGTCGACAAGGACTTTCTCGTGCACAACGGCTTCGTCAAACCTTCCGTTAGTCTTCAGGAAGAGCCGCAGCACGTAGTCGGGGTACCAGCCGCAATGATAAATCCATCGACCAAGGAAATTTGTCTTACGAGGGATTTCGAATCCGCGCATCGAGGTACCGTCAGCTAACACCTGTTGGATTTCCGCTCTCAATTCCGGCGAAACTTCCTCATCTGCGTCTATAGACAGCACCCATTCACCTGTCGCCATGTTCACACCCTCCTGTTTGGCCGGACCGAAACCGCGCCAGTCGGACACCACTACTTTGGCGCCGAGTTGTGCTGCGATCTCGCGAGTCTTGTCGGTCGAATGGCTGTCAATCACGATGATCTCGTCAGCCCAGGAGACGGATTTGAGACATCGAGGCAGCACCGCCTCTTCGTTGCGGGTGATGATGACTGCGGACAGCCGGCTCACCGGGCCACCTCTTTCTCGGCATTGAGCAGGCGCTGAAGTGTGTCAAAGACCTGGTCAAAGGGAATATCACAAATGTCGACATCACTCGAGGAAACGACGGCGCCTTCCGATTGTCCGTAGGGTCGCCAGAGTCTGTAGTTATCCATGAATCGGCTGTACAAACCGACCACCGGAACATGGAATGAACGGGCTATGTGGATGAGCGAGGTATCCGGAGAGACCAGCGCATCGAGCCGCGAAATGATCGCGGAGACCTCCTCAAGATTCAGACCCAGAGGAACGGTACATACGCCCGAATCAAAATCGAGTGCGAGAGCTTCTGCACGTTGTCGATCTCTGGCGACGTATATGAGGATGATCTGTGATTCATCGTGCCGTGACTTAATTCGAGAGATCAACTCTTTTGTTTTGGCGTCCGGCCAGATTCGATTCGGTGAACCGGCGGACTGATTGATACCGATTCGTAACGCTCCGCTCTTATGCGGCACCGATCGAGTGAGCCATTCTGTGGCTTTGCGGGTTGCCTCCGCGCCAATGTGCAAAGGGACATATGGGTCGGCAGTACGGCTGTCGATGCCGAAGGCGCCGAGGATTTTCAACGTGTTATCGATGACGTGTGCGTCATTATCGGTTCGATATGGGAAATTAAAATCGTAGTGTTTTCGGAATTGATTCTTGCCCATTCCGGCGCAGGCTCTCCCCCGCGCGCAATATTGCGTGAGGAACAACGAGGTCACCGAGTCGTCGCAAACGAGGTCGATGACAAAATCGACTTTCAGGCGACGGATCGCCCGCGCCGTCCTGAAGTCCGAGATCGCCTGCTTGCGATACAAGAAGATCTGTTCGAAGCGCGGGTCACCCTGCACTGCTTCCAGTCCTCTGGAGGAAGCGAGAAGGTACAATTTCAGGTCGGGGTTTGCCCTTTTCAATGCTTCACAGAGAGGCAAAGAAACCAAGAGGTCACCGAGTTTCTCCGGACGGATGATAAGGATCGAGGATAACTTCCGGATATCTAATGGCGCCGGGCCGGCTGCGCCTGTCCGAAGCAGTGGTTTGGCGAGCAGGTACATGATGGATTTGACGCTCATTGGGTGACTGCTCCTTTTCGCGCCATAACCTCGCGAAACGCGGCCATAACCTGATTGACAGTGATGTCGAACACGTTGTCATCCTTTGCGGACATTACGGCGCCGTAATCCTGGCCGTAGGGACGCCACAGATTGAAATTGCGCATCTTGTGCGGGTACAGACCGACGACTGGGACTTTCCATGAGCGGGCTACATGCACGAGTGAAGTATCCGCAGAGATGAAAAGGTCGAGTCGTGAAATAAGCGCAGAGGCTTCAAGGATGGAGAGTGCCGGCGGTACCTGAACTACGGAATGGTTGAAGCGGCTCGCCAGTGTATCGCCCCGAGCTCGTTCTTTCGGAATGGTGAATAGTATGACAGTGCTTCCCGGCACGGTTTCAAGGATGGACTCCAGAAGTTTTCGAGCCTTTTCAAGCGGCCACGTGCGGGTCGGTTTGCCGGCAGAAAGATTGTAGCCGATTTTCAGGCCACCGGGTGCGGCGGAGAGACTTTCAAAATAGCGATCTGTTTTGGTTCGAGTAGGTGAATCGATATACGGCGGCGAGTACGCATCGAGATTGCCGGTGTCGATTCCAAGGGCACCGAGCAGTTTAAGGTTGAGATCGATAATGTGCTCGCCTGTGGAGCTGTCGTAATCGAAGACGGCATCGTAATAGGGAGCAAAGCGCTTCTTTCCGATTCCGATCCGGGCAGCGCCGGGCGCGCAGAGCTGCGACAGGAACAAGGTCGTCACAGAGTCATCAGCGATCATGTCAAAGACAACATCGAAGCGCTCACCGCGGATCAGGGCTACTTCAGCTATGTCTTTCCATATCCGCTTGCGATACATGAATACCCGGTCGAAGCGCGGATCACCTTGAATGACCGGCATGTTTTTGGGGGAACAGAAGATTGCCTGCTGAAAGTGCGGGAAAATTCTCCTCAAATTGTCGAAGACCGGAAAAGAGCAGACCGTGTCGCCGATGAGATCGGGGCGAAGGAAGAGCACGCGCTTGACGGAGCGGCCGTCGAGCGGCTGGAAATTATCTCGTCCTTTCTGGAAGAACGGGCTGAAGAGCCTCGGGACGAGGCCGCGGATTTTGTGTTCCACCGGTTTGAGTTTATCCACGTGGCACGGCTCGCATTACGTTGGTCAAGTACTGTTCGATGCAGTCTATCATCCGATCACAGGTAAATTCGGATTCATATCGTTTTCGGCATGCCTCGCCTATTCTGACCATATCGGCTTTCGATTCCAGCATTGCGCGGATTTCCTTCGCCAAGTCGTCGGAGCGAGAAGGTTCCACCAGAATGGCGCACTCGCCGATTACTTCGGGGATGCCGCCGACACGGCTCGCGACAATCGGCAGGCCGGCCCTCATACCTTCAACGAGCGCGATGCCGAACGGTTCATCTATCGACGGGTGCACCATCAGATCGGCGCCGGCCAGCACCTCGGCCAGAGAATCGAGCATTCCAGCGAAGATTACATGTGTAGAGACCCCAAGTCCCTCAGCTTGCGAGCGTAATTCCGTTTCGAGCGGGCCTGAACCGAGAAGCAGCCAGTAGAAGTGCGGAAACTTTGACAAAATCTCCGGCATCGCTTCCATCATAAAGCAATGCCCTTTCTGCTCGACCAATCGCGCGGCCGTGACCGCGACGATGGCATCAGAGGGCAAACCGT
>DATKJY010000123.1:0-3351 GCA_035543175.1 Candidatus Acidiferrum sp. | reverse complement strand
TGGGACGCTGGAGCGCCGAGATGTACCTGATGTTCGTTCTGGCGCGGCCGGACGTGTTTTCACCGGGTGATCGCGGGTTGCAGCTAGCTGTCGAGGGACTCTACGGCGTGGATTGCTCTAAAATTGATCTGGATGAATTTGCAGAGCAGTGGAAACCGTATCGAACGGTCGCAGCCTGGTATCTATGGAATTACCGTCGATAGGCTAGAACTTCTTAAGCGTCCAGATGCGGCCGATAGTGATTCGAAACGTGCTCAACTTTGTCTGCGCTTCATTCTGAGAATATGTCACGGCGTCGACCGGACGGGTAAACGTAACTTCCGGCCTTTCTTCGGAAACGCCTATCTCCAGCGAATACGTTTTGTTGAACCTCAGGCCCAGCATAATCCGGTACCCCGGGCCTTTCGCAATTCCGACGTGGTCGACGCCAAACGCCTGTAACATCGCCTGACTTGATGACAGATCAGTCGCATAATAGTGAAAAGAGTAGATAACGCCGACTCCGAGATAACCCGTCAATCGATTGGTGCCGTGGTAGTACAGGCAGTCGGCTCCGAATGTCACTGAGTGCAAAGCCCCTCTTGTGGTGATGCCGTTGTTGTCGTCGTTGGGAAATACTATCGAACTAAAGCGGCTGTAATCATACTGGCCGGTCCCTCGAACGATAACCGGATGCACAGGCCGCATCTCCCATTTTATGGCGAAACCCGGTCCGGCCGAAATGACCCCATTGGGCGCACTAACCCCAACTGTTACGGACAGATTTACGGCCGCTACTGTGTCCTGCTCCAGCGGATTGAGAGGCGCAAGAGGTAAACAGATCCAAGATGCGATTAACAACGCATACATATGCTAAGCCTCACTCCTACAATATAAACGGACATGGATACAATTCGGTTCATAATTAACTTCTTGACCAGCGCTGGGACGAAGTCGCAGGCAATAGCCTGCCGCACGCGAGTAACTCTTTGGGCCGCTTTACGAAAGGCTTATGTCATGGAACCGAAAATCGGTTGACAGGGTCGAACGGAACGATATATTGAAGGTCTTTTTCGGCATTTTGTGAGCGATGTCACAAGCCGTCCAAGTTCCGCATTGCGGGACCGGTCGGAAATGAAAGGGAGTACGCCATGGGCGCAGCGAACACATACAAGAATTTTGTCAATGGAGAGTGGGTCAATTCTCGCTCCGGCCAGACATTTGAAAACCGAAATCCCGCTAACACCGATGAACTGATCGGCACATTTCAGAAATCGACAGTCGACGACGTCAAGTCAGCTCTTGACGCTGCGTCTGAAGCTTATAAGAAATGGCGCCTCGTGCCGGCCCCGAAGCGCGGCGAAATCCTGTATCGCGTGGCAGCCCGCCTGGCGGCCGACAAAGAGCAGTATTCCCGAGACATGACTCGCGAGATGGGCAAGATCCTGATTGAAACCCGCGGCGACGTCCAGGAAGCTATCGACATGACATATTACATGGCGGGCGAAGGACGCCGGCTGTTCGGCATGACGACTCCATCCGAGCTTCCCAACAAATTCAATATGACTTTTCGCCAGCCACTTGGTGTCTGCGCTTTCATCACGCCGTGGAATTTCCCGATGGCGATACCTTCGTGGAAAATGATGCCGGCCCTTATTTGCGGAAACACCATCGTGATTAAACCGGCCACCGATACGCCGCTCTCGGTTTTCAACCTCATGAAAGCGTGCGAAGAGGAAGGTGTGCCGAAAGGCGTGGTCAACATGGTCACCGGATCAGGCGGTTCTCTCGGTGATGCTTTGATCGGCGATGATCGCGTCCGCATCGTCTCGTTTACCGGCTCCACCGATACCGGCCGAAAAGTGTCGGTAGCATGCGCGCCCAAGTTCAAGCATTCCTGTCTCGAGATGGGTGGCAAGAACGTGCAGATCGTCATGGAAGACGCTGACCTGGATCTGGCCGTTGAAGGCGCCCTCTGGGGTGCGTTCGGCACGACCGGGCAGCGCTGCACCGCGACCAGTCGTCTTATCTGCCACAAAGACGTAGTCGGCAAGGTGACCTCGATGCTGGTTGACCGTGCGCGCAAGCTCAAAGTCGGAAACGGCCTCGATGAGTCCGTCAATATGGGTCCGTGCGTTAACGATGCGCAACTGAAGACGGTGCTCAGCTATATCGAGATCGGCAAGAAAGACGGCGCCAAATTGATGACCGGCGGCGAGCGGCTAACGGGCGGCGCTTACGACAAAGGCTTTTTCGTCCAACCGACCATTTTCGGCGAAGTGACTCGCAACATGCGTATCTGGAAAGAAGAAATCTTCGGCCCGGTGCTGAGCATCGGCAGTTTCAGTACACTTGATGAAGCTATTGAACTGGCCAACGACACCGCTTATGGCCTGTCGGCCTCCATTTATACGCGAAATGTCAACCAGGCCTACACCGCCATGCGCGACGTGTATACCGGTATTTTCTACGTGAACGCCCCGACCATCGGCGCCGAGACGCACCTGCCGTTCGGCGGTACCAAGGAGACGGGCAATGGGCATCGTGAAGCAGCGACCGCCGCGCTGGACGTATTCAGCGAATGGAAATCGGTGTATGTCGATTTCAGCGGCACTATCCAGCGGGCGCAGATCGACAACGCCGACTGATGCTCCGGCACCTGTGAAGTGACATCGGTTCTGAGAACCTGAAGAGACGATGAGAATGACGATAGAAGCGAGGAATCGGTGCGTTTCCGGCCGGGAAGCGCATGGGCACCCGCCGGCGTGGGTCATTCTCCATATCTGGCTGTCATCCAGCATCTAGGCTCGGGAAGGGATGCCGGACAGTCGGATTTATGAAATAGTCACTACAGCCACCAACAGGAGATAATGATGCTGAGCAAAAAACGCAAAGTGATCATCATGGGCGCCGCCGGGCGGGATTTTCACAATTTCAACACGCTGTATCGCGACAACGATACTGTCGAAGTCGTCGCCTTTACGGCCACGCAGATTCCGGATATCGAAGGACGCCGATATCCGGCCGTACTCGCAGGCAGACTCTACCCAAAAGGGATTCCTATATACGATGAAACGGAGCTGTTGGACCTCATCAAGAAGCACTCGATCGATGAGGTCATTTTCTCATATTCGGATGTTTCGTATCAGTATATCATGGACAAAGCCGCTCACGTGATGGCGGCCGGAGCCAGATTTGCCGTTGAAGGCGGCAAGCCCACCATGATCCAGTCCACCAAACCTGTGGTGGCGGTGTGCGCAATTCGCACCGGATCAGGTAAGTCGCAGACTACCCGTAAGGTTGCCGAGGTACTGCAGGAAATGGGGAAGAAGGTAGTCGCCATTCGCCATCCCATGCCCTATGGTGATCTGG
>DATKJY010000122.1:0-5176 GCA_035543175.1 Candidatus Acidiferrum sp. | reverse complement strand
CCTTCTCTCATCCAGCTGATCACGAGCTATTTCTTTGACCAGCCGGTACACCTGAATAGTTTTTATATCCGCAAGACTGACTCAATAATGCAGTTCTGGACGGCTGCGTATGTCGAAGGACCTCGCCTCACCAAGTCAGATGTCTATGTCCTTACGAGCAGTAATACCTTCTCGGGGGCCGAAGAATTCACCTACAACCTCAAGAACTTGAAGCGAGCCACGATCATCGGCGAAACTACCGGCGGCGGGGCCCACCCGGTGGATATTAGAGCCTTTCGTAACCTGAGCGTGGTCATGCGTCTTCCGTACGGTCGCGCCATAAACCCGATCACCGGCACTAACTGGGAAGGGACAGGGGTCAAACCCGACATTGAAGTCCCTCGCGACAAGGCGTATGATGTCGCCTATTCAAAAGCGCTTAAAGGACTTCTGGACAAAACCACTGATCCTGACAAGAAGGGGGCTCTTGTCTGGATGAGCGAAAAACAGGAGGCGATTCTCAATCCTGTTACGATCGGTCTCGATACCCTCAAGCAGTATGCCGGCACTTACGCGGACAGAGTCATCACGTTGGAGAACGGCGAGCTGTATTACCAGCGCCAGGGGCGGCCGAAATTCCGGCTGATCCCGATGAATGCCACAACCTTCATGCTCGATGGCCTTGACAGTTTCCGGCTGCAGTTTGTCCGCGATGCCAGTGGAAATGTGTCGGAAGTGATTGGGATGTACGATATCGGTCAGAACGACCGGAGCCCGAGAAATCGCTGATTAGAAATGCATGGCCAGGACAATTGACTCCCGCTTATAGGGCAATGGACCGATGATCGAGCGGTCAGCCTCCTGAAATCCCATGCTGTGGTACAGGCGGTTGGCCGCTTCTAGTTTTTTGCTCGTGGCTAGTACCAACGTGTCGGCGCCAAGTGTCAGCGCCTTGTCAATGGCGGCCTGCGCCAGCTTTCTCCCGATGCCCAAGCCTCGATAGGGCTTGATTACGCCCATCTTGGCCAACTCGTACTTCTTCTGGGCGTGTTTCAGAAGAGCGCAGGTGCCGACAATCTCACCCTTTGCCCGAGCAAAGAAGATGAATCCGCCCTGCCTGATAATGTGCTCGTCGGGGTCGTTAAGGACTATCCGGTCAAACGGCTCGACCGTGAAAAACTCTTCCAGCCATTCGACGTTGATGTCGTGGAAATGGCGGGCGAATTTCGGCTTATAGTCGATGATTTCTACCGTTATGTCTTCTTTTCTTGACTGATCTATCACGCGCCCAACCCTGTTTGGAGCTGTCTGAATCCCAGCTACAGATTATACCGCGGTTCGGCAAATACAAAGTGAATAATGCTCACAGCCGGTTGGCCAATCCCGGTCACTCCCTCCCGATGCATCAAAACTCCTTACCGGTCGTATAGTATAAGTTCCTGAAAGTCGCGGCCACCAACGGCCATATTGCCGAATGACGACCAAGGGAGCAACTTGCCGATGTCTGCACAACACGACCGCCCCCGGATGATAACAAATCCGCCTATCATTGTGATTTTGGCGCTTCTGCTCGGCTGGTTCCTGGAATGGCTTCAGCCAATTCCGTTTCTGTCCGCTCCGGTCTGCTACTATATCGGGGGCGTCGTATTTCTGCTTGGCTTGCCGCTCGCCTTACCGGCGGTCGTGCAGTTCTGGCGGGCGAGGACGTCGCTCATCCCCTATCGACCGTCCACCGCACTGGTAGTTAAGGGACCGTACCGGTATTCACGGAACCCGCTCTATATCGCCCTGACGATTCACTATCTGGGCATTGCGATTGCCGCGAGATTGCCTTGGGCCATAGTGCTGATCCCGGTGATGCTGGTTCTGCTAACCTGGTGGGTCATTGTCCCTGAAGAGAATTACCTGACGGCAAAATTCGGTGAGCCGTACATCCGGTACAGGTCTCAAGTTCGCCGCTGGATTTGAACGACAAATCGCCTTGGCGGGCCTTCGCGGGTCCAGTTATCGTGTTGACTTTCATCGTCTTTCAATGTATTTTGGGTCGACCTTTTATATGGGGATGTGATGGACAGAATTATCTATTTGGACAGCGGCGCTACGACCTTTCCGAAGCCGGAAGAGGTCTACCAGACAATGAATCAGTTCTACCGGGCCTACGGGGTCAATCCGGGAAGGTCCGGCTACGATATGTGCATGATGGCCGGAAACATGGTCGAAGACACGCGCAAGCTTCTGACCGACTTCTTCGGTGGTGAGAATCCCAATCGCCTGGTTTTCGGGTACAACGCTACCGATGCTCTCAATCTGGCCATATTCGGCCTGCTTAAGGCCGGGGACCACGCGATTACGACCACGATCGAGCACAACTCCGTGCTTCGTCCTCTTTATCATCTTTTCCGGGATAGCCAGGTCGAGGTTGACCATATCCCGTTTGACAGGAAGGGGTTTGTCCATCCGGAGGATTTCGAGCGCAAAATCCGCAAGAATACACGGCTGATCGTCGTCAACCACGGCTCCAATGTCATCGGTACAGTCCAGCCGGTGAAAGAGATCGGCCGAATCTGCCGGGAACACGGTATTCCGATGTTAATCGATGCTTCGCAGACGGCCGGCAAGATGCCGATAAACGTCCGGGAACTGAATGTCGATGTGATAGCCTTCACGGGCCACAAATCCCTTATGGGCCCGATGGGTATCGGCGGGCTGTACGTTTGCGAAGGTATCGAAATTCGCCACACCCGCGCCGGAGGCACCGGTGTCCGTTCGGCCGTGCGCCCGCATCTCGATGAGTATCCATACCGGCTGGAGTACGGCACGCCCAACCTCCCGGGGATTGCCGGTCTCAATGCCGGGGTAAAGTGGCTGCAGACGCAGGGTGTAGAGAATATCCAGGCCCACGAAGAGAAGCTCCTGAAGATGCTTCGCGACGGCCTTCGTGAAATCGAAGGCGTCACGATGTACTGTCAGGACGACCTGACCAATCACATTGGCGTGCTGGCGTTCAATATCGACGGTCTCGAAGCCATGGATACCGGCACGATGCTGGATGTCGACTTCAATATTGCCTGCCGCACGGGGCTTCACTGCGCTCCACTGGTGCACGAGCAGTTAGGGACGGATAAAATTCACGGCGCGGTGCGGTTTGGAATTGGCCCGTTCAATACAGAGGAAGAGATTCGGACGGCGGTGCAGGCGGTGCGCGAAATTACGCTCAGTCGCGTCAAGCGCTAAGCTGTCTTTGGATTGAGCACAAGGGCATCGGCAACAATCTCGGCGACCGACTTGATATCGACGCCGAGTTTGTATTCACGATTTAATTCACTCAGTTGATCAATGCAGTTGTGGCACGGGGCGACGACTATTTTCGCGCCGGTGGCAGCGATCTGATCGGCCTTGATTCGCCCGGATTTCAACCGACGAGCCACATAGCGAGTCATCGACAATTGCCCGCCCCCGCCACCGCAGCAGAAGTTCTTGTCGCGGTTTGGGTACATTTCGACGAAGGTTGTGACCGCCTGCTTCAGAATGAATCGTTGTTCTTCGATTATTCCGCCAAGTCGGACCAGATTGCAGGGATCGTGAAGCGTCACAGCGCGGTCGATTTTCGAGCTATCCAGTTTTATCCGACCATCCTTCAGGTATTCGGTTACCACCTGCAGGATGCTTTTCATATCGAATACGGGGGATTGACGCAGCCATTCCGGAGCTTCCCATCGGTTCGCGTTGAATCCATGACCGCACTCGCCGAGCACGAGTGTGCCGACATTGAGTTTTTTCATCGTCTGCCACAGACGCTCTGAAATCATCGCGCCGGTTTCATTGGCGCCGCTGAAATAGCCGTAGTTGGTAACGTCGTAGTAATCGCTGGATAGAGTCCAGTTTTCTCCGGCCGCGTAGAATATCTTCGCCGCGGCCAGAAGGGAGAGCGGGAAAAATTTCGGTTCGCGCGGATTGACGGTGTAAAGCATCGATGCTCCCTGCTTGTCCAATGGGAGCGAGGCGTTGGGGTCACCGGTCTCCGCACGCAGCTCGTCCTGCAGCCAGTCGACCGTGTCAAGCCATTCCTGTTTTGGAATCCCCATGTTGTTGCCGGTATCGACGGCTTTGTCGACGGTCGACTGAAGTTCGGGTGGTACCAGGTCGAGCGACTCAAGTACCGACCTTCCGGCGTGCAGCAGACGACTGATGTCAATCCCAACCGTGCAGTTGAGCGAGCAGCGCCCGCACAAGGAGCAGCGCCCGAAAAAGGAATCGACCCATTCACGCACCATTTCGCGATCGAGCTTTGCAGCCCCGACCAGGCCCGGAAGCGTTTTTCCGACAAGTGTAAATTCACCCTTGAACACCGACGCCAGCAGATCGAGTTTCTTAGCCGGAAGCGACGCCGATTCGCCGTCGGTCAAATAATAGTGGCAGGAATCAGTGCAGAGGCCGCAGTGCACACAGGAGTTGAGGTAGGCCGCTAGTTGATTATCAAGCTGGTTTCTGAACTCCGTCAGGGCTTTCCGAGTCTGCTCAGAGCTTAAGCTCTCGAGTTTCTGTTCGAGAGGATCGCTATTGGTGGTAGAATTGGCCATTGGCTATATCCGTCGCGATCCCGGCGGCAGCACGCCGCGCCGTCCGAAGAAATTTCCGAACAGGATTCGATCGTAAAAGAAGAAAAAGCAGTGACGGATTTTCCCCAACGGAATGTACAAGGCGAGCACAATCGCCACGCCGTAAAGTAACGAGACGAAACCTGGATACGCCGTAGTTATGATGACGGCGGCCAGAAACAAGTCCACCAGAAGATTGGCGACGAAGTCATCGGGGCTGCTTATGACTCGCACATAGGCAGCAACCATCCGCTTGACGAGGAGCCCCACACCGGTCAGCAACCCCAGCGCACACGCAATGCGCACCACGACCAGAATCGTTTGCGGAATTTCGATCTTAAGCAAATTCGCCGCCAGAAATACGAGAGCGATAGCGATGGCAATGTGGAATACGACACCGCCGACGTAAGTCGCCAGATGCTTGGAGGCACTCTCCTTGGCCCACGGCATCAAGCCGCGCCCGAAAGCGTAGACCACGCCCTTGAGGGCGCTGCCCTGCGGCTCGGCGAGAGAACTCGAGCGCCGAAATGAATAGGTCCTGACAACAAGGTAGGTCAGGGAAGCTACAGATAGAACAAACGCGACAAAAACGCCGGCGC
>DATKJY010000121.1:0-3500 GCA_035543175.1 Candidatus Acidiferrum sp. | reverse complement strand
TTCCAACAACATCTGCGTAGCGGGTACAGGAATGTTTCCGACCTCGGGGTTAGATTATGTCACGATCAAGTATTACCCCAACGGAGACACTGCCTGGGTCCGCAAGTACAATTCGGGCGGGACACAGGATGATCACGGCGTAGCGGTCGGTGTGGATGGCAGCGGAAATGTATATGTAACCGGCTACAGCTACATCGGCGCGCACGGCCTGGACAATGTCATCACGACACGCAAATATAGTCCTGCGGGAACGCTGCTTTGGTCGGCAGCTTACGGACCCGCCGGAGAACTCAAAGCAGGCCCGAGAGACATCTTTGTGGATGCAGTCGGCAATGCCTATGTCGCCGGCGCAAGCGACCGGGGAGTTGCCACGGGATTTGATGCCATCGTCATCAAGTATCTGCCTTCCGGGGACACGGCCTGGGTACGCCGGTACGCCGGGCCACGCGATATCGACGATATGCTGAATGCCATTACCGTGGATGATTTCGGCAATGTTTATGCCGCCGGTTCCACCGGCTACTTGACAAATTCTTCCTATCTGACACTTGCCTACGACGCTCTCGGCAATCTCCTTTGGTCGCGAGCCTATCAGGGGGTGCCACCGCCGGAGTTTGGTGACAATATTGCGGATGGCATCGACCACGACGGGAAAGGAAATATTTTCGTCTTTGGAACCGTCGGCAGCACGCCGTATTCGAAGACAGCCCTGATCAAGTATCTCGCCGGCGGTGACATGGCCTGGGTCAGGTGGTATCCTGGTCCCGGCGGACCACCATACGCTATGTCGGCTCTTCACAGCGTCAGAGTGGACAAAAATGGCTGGGTATATGCGGGCGCATCGAAGCAGGTGGCGGCGGTTGGCCCTTATGACTATACGACACTGAGGTACGACCAGAGCGGCGACACGACCTGGGTTCGCCTATACGACGGTGGCGGCGACGATCGCCTCACGGGACTGGCGCCTGATATTTACGGCAATATCTGCGTCACAGGAAGAAGCTACTTGCCGGCGGGCGGATGGGACTGGATTACCATCAAGTACGACCGTTATGGTGACGAAATGTGGCGGCACAAGTACTCGGGCCCCGGTCCGGTCGAATACGACGATGATGTGCCGAACGCCATTGCCACAGACAATTTCGGATATGTCTGCGTGACGGGATATAGCAGCAACCTGACGGTCAGCCAGGACATTACTACCATCAAGTACTACCCTGACTGCTGCCAGGGGGCGACTGGAAATGTCGATGGCGACCCTGATGACGTCGTCGATATTTCCGATCTTTCGGCTATGGTCGACTTTCTGTTTTCAGGTGGATCTCTATCGAGCTGTGCGGCGGAGAATAATGTGGACGGACTGGGAAGCGTCGACATTTCTGATCTTCAGATGTTGATCGACTTTCTGTTTAGCGGCGCAATTTTGCCAAGTTGCCCGGTGTGAGTGGAAGATAGAGATTCTAACTCTATCAAGTGTGGTCAACGTCGCGTTTCGACTCCGCTCAACGCGACGTCCACGGCAATGATAAGCTTCTTAGGTTCCCTGAGAAAGGCGCAATAACAACACTCGTCGGCCTGAGCGGAGACGAAGGCCGACGAATACATAACCTCCTCAGAGAGACGTTCAATAAGCGGCGGTCCCGAATCCCTTGAATTCGCCTCACAGCCACAAATTCCTATCCAACGACCTATAATGTATCGCCTCGGCGACGTGCCCCATCTCGATACTTTCCGAGGCGGCGAGGTCGGCAATCGTGCGTGCGACTTTCAAGATTCGATCGTACGCTCGCGCTGATAATCCCTGGCGGCTGATTGCGACTGCCAGCAACGACTGCGATTTGTCATCGACCTTGCAGTACTTTCGGATATCGGAAGATTCCATATGGGCATTGCAAAAGATATTCTTTTCGTCCTTGAATCGCGTCATCTGCATCTGCCGCGCTGTGTTCACGCGCTTCCGTATAATCGTGGAAGGCTCTCCCCGGCTCTCCGACGACAACTCCTTGAACTTCACTGACGGCACCGTGATGTGGATGTCGATTCGGTCGAGCAGCGGCCCGGACACGCGCGACATGTAGCGCTGGATTTCACTCGATGCGCAGTGGCACTCGTGGGATGGATCTCCGTAGTATCCGCAGGGACATGGATTCATGGCGGCGATCAGCATGAAGCCGGCCGGATAGGTGAGCGTAGTAGAGGCTCGTGAAATCGTCACCGATTTGTCCTCCATCGGTTGCCGCAGCATTTCCAGAATGTCTTTCTTGAACTCCGGCAGTTCGTCAAGAAACAGCACGCCGTGGTGAGCTAATGAAACTTCGCCCGGTTTTGGAATCGTCCCGCCGCCTACCAAGCCGGCGTACGAGATAGTGTGATGCGGCGCGCGGAATGGGCGCGTGGCGACCAGCGCGGAGTTGGCCGGAAGGCGCCCGGCGACCGAATGAATCTTGGTCGTCTCAAGCGCTTCGACAATACTCATATCCGGGAGAATAGTCGGCATGCGGCGGGCAAGCATGGTCTTGCCGGAGCCGGGCGGGCCGATCATAATGATATTGTGGCCGCCGGCTGCGGCGACTTCGAGCGCCCGCTTGGCGGACTCCTGACCTTTTACGTCCGAGAAATCGACCGTGTAATGACGGGCTTCGTTGAACACCGAATTGATATCGACCTGGTACTGGCGAATGGTGGTGTCATCCTCGAGAAAATGCACCGCCTGCTGAAGCGATTTCACCGGATATACCGGCACGGTGCCGGCGATGGCCGCCTCGCGCGCGTTTTCTTTCGGGACAATGATTCCCTTGATGCCGTTCCCCAATTTGCAGCTCATCGCCATCGGGAGCACACCCGGAATCGGTTTCAGGGTGCCGTCAAGCGATAGTTCTCCCAGTAAGACAAAATCATCGACCCGTTCTCTCAGGATTTGCCCGGTGGCGGCCAAGATACCGACCGCAATCGGAAGGTCAAATGCAGAACCTTCTTTTTTGACGTCGGCGGGGGCGAGATTGATCGTCACGCGCTTGGATGGGAACACGAAATCGGAGTTTCTGATGGCAGCGGTGACCCGTTCCTTGGATTCCTTGACCGCTCCTTCCGGAAGGCCGACCGTGATGAATCCCGGAAGTTGCTGCTGGATGTCAGCCTCAACTTCGACCGGATATGCTTCCACCCCGAGGGTGGCGGCGGATATGACTTTGGCGAGCATAGTCTCCTCTCTGTTATGGGCAGCAGATGGACGGGTTGGTAGTGATGGGGGGCGAAGTTGTATGGCCCTGCCCTTACTCCCTACTATCCATCTCCTCTTTCTCTCTGCCCCACCTCCCGGTGATGCTGCGTGAGAGGAATATGCGGGGAGGGGCTGACAGGTGCTGTCAGTGAAAATTGAGGAATGTATTGAGGGGGATAAGAAAAACCCCGGCCGACGGGCCGGGGCTACGTGGTTCACGACGTCTTCAGATAGAGATCAATCGTTCTTATGAGCTGGTTGCCACCGGAAGTGCCGGCCT
>DATKJY010000120.1:0-3147 GCA_035543175.1 Candidatus Acidiferrum sp. | reverse complement strand
GTACATTGTATCCAACTGCTCCTGCTCCATTTGCAGGCCCTGGCGATCGAATGGAATGTTATACATTTCGATCTGATCATTGCGCGTCTGGTCGAACCCAACTGCATTCTTGACGATCGACGCCAGCCGATCGAGTTCTTCCTGCGAGCGCGGCTGATAAACGTTGTCCGCCCCGCCAGCGGCGCCCTTTGGAGTGCTGTAGGTACCATCCACCATTACCGCAATCGACATCCGATTGATAGTCCCGACTGCGTTGATGATATGCTCGTTCGTCTTGTTCAACTCGTAATTTGTAACGTAAGTCTCAGTGTTCTCCTGTTGGTTGCTTTGACTCGCATTTGTGTCCTGAGCCTTGTCGCTGGAGGAATTAGTCGTCTTGGTCTTTTCTTCGCTCCGAACCGACGGTAGATTGGGATCGTAGGTTTCCGACGTCCGCTCCAGCTGCTGGAAATTCAGATCGGCTGTTACCCGAACCACCGCCTTACCGGGGCCAAGTACATTGTCGAGCATCGACTGGGCCTTGTCCTCCAGATACTTTTCCACCGACTGGCGCACGTCGAGCTGCGAACTGGACATGCCGGCCAGCGGATCGACTTTCTGCCCTCCCGACAGCAAATTTCCTTCGTAATCGACAATCGTGATGTTACTCGGCTCAAGTCCCTCAACTGACGACGCTACCAAGTGCGAAATACCGTTAATCTGTTGCCGACTTAGCTGTGCCCGACCCTTCAGCTTTAAGAGCACGGATGCCGTTGCGTCCCGCTTATCTTCCTTAAATAACCGGTCCTTGGGAATCACGATATGCACCCGCGCCGCCTGAACCTCAGACAACTGCATGATGGTCTTGGTCAATTCCCCTTCGAGAGCGCGCCTGAAATTGAGATTCTGAAGGAAATCAGTCATCCCCAGATTATTCTTGTCAAAAATGGAATAGCCGATCGTCCCACCCTTCGGGAGTCCCTCCGAGGCAAGTGCGATACGAGTCTTATAGACTTCGTCGGAAGGAACTTCGATGGAAGTCCCGTCATCACCGAGCTTGTAAGGAATCTTGTGCTCGGTCAGATACGAGACCACCTCGCCCGCCTCGCTCTCTTCCATGTGCGAATAGAGGCGGGCGTAGGTCACATTTTTGAGCCAGCCGACGACGAAGATTGCTCCGACGATCGTCCCGGCCACCACCCCGAACAACATCATCACCTGACTCGGGGTCATCCTGGCGATGAATTCCGATATGCTCTTGAAAGTACCTTTAGGATTCATGTCACCCAATCCGATTGTGTGAAGTCACGCGACCATCCTTGGCCGGCGTACATTACCATTCTCAGTTACACGGGCATCCGCATCATTTCATTGTATGCATTTAGCAATTTGTTTCTGATCTCCAAAAGCAGATCCATGGTCAACCCGGCTTCCTGGGCCTTGATCATTACATCATGAAGCTCCACAGGCTCCCCGGCCAGAAAACTCTGTTGCATCTGACCCGCCTGGTTCTGCAGGTCGTTCACCGAATTCAGCATGTTTGACAGCATGTTCCCGAAATTCGCCTGTTGCTGTTCGGGCGGCGCAAAATCATTGAGAATTGTTTTTCCGCCCGGCTTTTCGATCAAACCCGGGACAAGACGATTGATACTGCCGATTTCTCCGGCCATCATCACACCTTCACATCGATAATGCGACCCAACGCCGCATCCGTCGCTGTATTCTCATTTTCAGCCGGCGAATAAGCGCCAAAACGACCGGTATCTTTGAAGCGACTGAACAGCAAGTCCAGCGCCCGCTTTTCGTCAGCCGTCAGATACTCGGCGTAGCTGTTGTCCGGAGCCTTGACCGCGAGCTTCGAAGTTGAACTCTCAACCTGCGGCTCAATCACCAGCGCGGAATCGGCTGCTCGCGCGCCCGCATTCTCTTTCTGAACAGCTGCATTATCCCGCCGATTGAGCTGTTGATACGACTGTATCCCGATTTGGTTAACTTTCACTGCCCTTACCTCACTTTCCTATGTCGAGTGCGTCGCCAGCCATTTTCTTGGCCGAGGCGATCGCGGTAGTATTCGCTTCGTAAGCCCGACTGGCGATCATCATGTCCACCATCTCATTGATGATCTCCACGTCCGGCATCTTGACATATCCCTGCTCGTCGGCGTTCGGATTCCCCGGATCGTACACCAACTTGGCGCTCGAGGCCGGATCAACCACCTCCTTGGGTTGGGCGTCGGATATCGGTACTTGATCCCGAATGGTGAGCTGTTTGCCGGGAATATGGTTTTCATTCGTGCGAGCTAGCGGAGTCCTTGCCTGCTGGAGAAACGAATCAAATGTGCCCGGTTCTTTGATTTCCTTGACTAATACCCGATGTCGCTTATACGGCCCGCCCTCGGCGGTCTCAGTCGTCTCGGCGTTGGCGATGTTGTCGGCCACGACATTCATCTTCATGCGCTGGACCGTCAGTCCGCGCGAAGATACTTCGATTGCCTGGAATATGCCGCCCATCGTTTACTCCTTACTGACTCTTAATCGCCGTTTTGAGGCCTTCAAACTTCATCTGTAGAAGTCGCGCGGCGGTGGTGTACTGAAGCTCGTTTTCCGCCATCGCTGCAGTCTCCTTGTCGATGTCGACGGAATTGATATCCCCGTCTTGAATCTTTGCTTGCTCAACCGTCGGCGGCTTGGCTTCGTGTTGGCCAAGCGGAATGTGATTTGGATTGGTGAGCACGCCAACCACATTGTGGGTCTGACCGTTCAGCCGCTCAAACTCTTTTTTGAAATCAAAATCCTGGGATTTGTAGCCCGGGGTCGAAAGATTAGCCAGGTTACTGCTGACCAGTTTGTGGCGAAACGAACCGAGATTGAGGTACTTACGGAATGTCGGTACCGCCATCTTATCGAATATGAATTTAGACAGTTGGTTTGCCATCAGGCCCACTTCGCCTATACTTTCTCCGCGTTGCTATAAGCAAGAGTGGTGCCGATTTTAGGGCGAGAGGCGCAGCGCGCTAAGTGACAAGCAGTTACGAAAATCGGGGTTGCTGTGATTCGAATGCGAAGCCAGGACCGAAGGAAACTATTTCCCGGCCTCAGTGGAATCAATTAACTGTTCAGGCTCTGGCGTTGACACTGAATCGCGAGCGGAAGCCTGGGACAAGTAATA
>DATKJY010000119.1:0-2143 GCA_035543175.1 Candidatus Acidiferrum sp. | reverse complement strand
GATTCTCAACCAGCAGTCGATTGCAGCCATGAAGGAGAAGGCGACGCAGTATCCGCGCCGCAAATCGGCGATTTTGCCGGCACTCACGATTGCGTACCGTCAGGTTGGGCATCTTAACGAACAGATTTATCGCGAGATTGCCAAAACGCTGAATCTTCCGGAAGTTGAGATAGCCGAAGCAGCGACATTCTATACGATGTTTCCCAAGCAACCGGTGGGCAAGTACCTGATTCAGGTTTGCCACAATATCTCCTGCGCGCTGCTGGGCGCCGACAGTCTCATCGAATATCTGGAGCAGAAGCTCGGGATTCGGAAAGGTGAGACTACAAAGGACAACCTGTTTACGCTGATATCGGTCGAATGTCTAGGCTCCTGTGCGACGGCCCCGATGATGCAGATCAACAATGACTATTACGAGAATCTCACGCGCGAAAAAGTGGATACGATTCTGGAAGAGTTGAAGGCCAAGGCGTGACATTTTATTCGCCGGTCAGAACCAATGCGGCCGAGGTCGCGAAAAGCGACCGTTGTCACCTGTTCAAGTACATCGAAGACCCGACTCAGGTGGAAGTGGCGAGCTATGTCTCGCATGGCGGCTACAAGGCGTGGCGAAAGGTGCTGAATGGGTTGACCCCGGAAGATGTCATAGCCGAAGTCAAATCGTCAGGATTGCGCGGGCGTGGTGGGGCGGGATTCCCGACGGGCCTGAAGTGGGGATTCGTGCCGAAAGATTCGCCCAAGCCGAGGTACTTGATCTGCAACGCGGACGAATCCGAGCCGGGGACCTGTAAAGACAGGGTAATTCTGGAACGGGATCCGCATGCCGTAATCGAGGGGATGGCTATCGCGGCGTATTCTATCCGCAGTCATCTGATGTTCATCTACATCCGCGGCGAATTCGGGCACAGTATTGCGACGATGGAGAAAGCGCGCAAGGAGGTGTACGACAAGGGTCATCTCGGTAAGAATATCTACGGATCCGGTTATGACCTTGATCTGGTCGTACATTCGGGTGGCGGCGCGTATATCTGCGGCGAGGAAACAGCGTTGTTAAATTCGCTTGAAGGTGAAAAAGGTCTTTCGCGTATCCGGCCCCCCTTTCCGGCGGTCGAAGGCTTGTACGCCTGTCCGACTATCGTCAATAATGTCGAGACGCTATCGGCGGTGCCCCATATTATCAATCGCGGGGCACAATGGTTCCGGTCGATGGGGACGGAAAAATCGCCGGGTTCGAAGATATTCAGTCTCTCCGGTCACGTGAATCAGCCGGGCAATTATGAAGTGGAACTGGGTTTCAATCTGAAGAAACTCATTTACGATCCGGTTTACGGCAATGGGATTCGCGGCGGCAAAAAGCTCAAAGGGGTAATTCCGGGTGGTGCCTCGACACCGTTCCTGACGCCGGACATGATCGATGTGAGTCTGGATTTTGAGTCGCTGGCATCGATCGGATCGATGCTGGGATCAGGAGCCGTTATCGTGTTCGATGAATCGACCTGCATCGTGTGGGCAATTCTGAAGCTGATCCACTTCTTCCGGCATGAGTCGTGCGGCAAGTGTACGCCATGCCGCGACGGCACCGGTTGGCTGGATCAAATAATCGGCGCTATCGAGCATGGAAATGGAAGGCCGGGCGATATCGAGAAGATCGAGGATATTTGCGGCAATATCCTCGGGCGAACTATTTGCCCGCTGGGCGACGCCGCGGTGATGCCGATTCAGTCGGCGATCAAGCACTGGCGTGACGAATGGCAGTACCACATCGACCACAAGCAGTGTCTGGTGAAGACGCAGTTCGAGTTCAAGTGAGATGACGGCAGATGGCTGAGGCAACCAAACAGAGTCAAGCTCCGGCAGTTAAGACGGTCACATTCACGATCGATGGCCGTACGACGACCGTGCCCAAGGGGACGACAGTGCTTCAGGCAGCGCTTCAGATGGGGATCGCCATCCCGACATTCTGCTGGCATCCGAAACTGAAACCGGTCGGCGCGTGCCGGATGTGTTATGTCGAGATCGAGAAGATGCCGAAACTTCAGGTCTCGTGCGCGACTGAGGCTACCGAAGGGATGGTAGTACATACCGACAGCGATCAGGTCAAGCGAGGGCGGAAGGCGGTCATCGAATTCTTGCTGCTCAACCA
>DATKJY010000118.1:0-3580 GCA_035543175.1 Candidatus Acidiferrum sp. | reverse complement strand
CAAGTGCGACTGGATCATCTCAGCCATCGGTCAGGAAGCCAACCTCGACGGCGTCGACGGCGATGGGAAGATTCAGGTCACCAAGTGGAAAACGGTCAACGCCAAAGAAGGCACGTTCGATACCGACCGTCCCGGCGTCTTTGCCGGCGGCGATGTCGTGACCGGCCCCGCCGATGCCATCGATGCCATCGCCGCCGGTCGTATGGCGGCTCGCGCGATCGATCGTTACATCAAAACCGGCGTCGTTGAGCCGTTCGTGGATCGGTTCGAAAGCCGCCGTGATAACTTCCACAAGATCACGGCCACCGACCTTCCGGCCCTCGAGAAATCCGAGCGCCACGGCATCACAGAACTGCCGGTGGCGGAACGAATCCGCACGTTCGCCGAGGTTGATCATGCCTATGATGACCGGACAGCGTTTGAAGAATCCCTGCGCTGCGCTGAATGCGGCTGCGATCTCGGATTGGCCTGCATTCTCCAGGATTATTGCACCGAGTATGGCGTCGATCAGAAACGGTTTGTCGGCGAATTCAATCGCTACAAAGTTGACACCCGTCATCCTTTCGTCAAGATCGACTCCAACAAGTGCATTCGCTGTGGACGCTGCGTCAACACCTGTGCAGAGATACTGAATGTCTCCGCTCTCGGCTTTGTGAATCGCGGTTTCCGCACGATCGTAAAACCGGCGCTCGAGAAGGCATTGCATGAAACCAACTGCGTGTCCTGCGGCAATTGTATTGACGTCTGCCCGACCGGCGCTCTGGTCGAGAAGATGCCGGTCCGGCGCTCCGGGCCGTGGAAGATGGATTCCGTATTCAACGTCTGCAACTACTGCTCAGTCGGCTGCAACATCACTCTCAAGGTGAAGACTCCCGATCTGTTCTACGTCACCGGTGCCCCGCCAGAGCTTGGTCCGAATCGCGGCGAGTTGTGCGTTCGCGGTCGTTTCGGATATCAGCATTATCTCGACGGCACCCGCCAGAGCAAGCCGATGGTCAAGAAGGGCGGGAAGCTGGTTGAAGCTACGTGGGACGAAGCTCTCGCCGCTGTCAAGAGCGGCATGGCCCGAATTCGTGAGGCCCATAGCGCCGATCATATCATGGTCGCGGCTTCACCGAAACTAACTAATGAAGAACTTTATCTGGCCGGCCGTCTGGCCCGCGCTGCCGTCGGCACCAACAACCTGGCCTCGTTCCATCATCTGGTGAACGAAGCCGATTATCATGCCCTCGATGATATGCTCGGCACGACCCTGGCCACAGTCGGCACGAAAGAAATCGAGTCGGCCGATCTGTACATATTCCTCGGCGGCAATCCGACTATGGAAAACCCGGTGCTCGGCTGGCAGATGAAACGCCGCATGCGCCACGGTACCGAAGCTATCGTCATCAACTCGGCGGAAATCGACCTCACTGATTATGCATCGGTGTGGGCCGATCCTCGCCGCGGCACGGTGACGACATTGCTTAACGGGATCATGGCTGAGTTGGTCCGTCGGGACAAAGTCAATCAGGCGTTCCTGAAAGACCGCACGACCAATTTCGATCAATTCAAAGCCGGCCTGGCGAAATACGCGCCTGAAGAGGCCGCGTCGATCACCGGCGTTACCCCC
The DNA here is from genome assembly GCA_035543175.1 of Candidatus Acidiferrum sp. Taxonomy (GTDB): domain Bacteria; phylum Zixibacteria; class MSB-5A5; order GN15; family FEB-12; genus DATKJY01. Next base: position 1,968 of record DATKJY010000118.1, on the reverse strand, counting down.
GACACAATTACCCGCATTGTCGACCAGCTCACCAATCGCGACAAGAAGATTGTCGCCTGGTATAACCTGGACAGCCGGATTGATCGCGCGACCAACGACCTCAAGGCCCTCACAACATTAATGCTGATGCTTGGCAAGATTGGCGTCGATGGCTCAGGATTAGCTCTAATGTCCGGCGAGTGCAATCACACCGGGATGCGGATGGCCGGTTTTGACAGCCGCCTTGTCCCGAGTGGCGCGCCCCTCGGTCACGAGAGAATGCTCGGCGAAATCAGCGCCCTCTGGCGAATCGATTTGAAGAAACTCACCAGCGAATCCACGAGTAGCCTGGCCCGCCGGATGCGCGAAGACAAGATTCGCGCTGCGCTGGTTTTCGGTGAGAATCCGGCGACCTCGCCTGAACTGAACAGTTTCGTCAATAACCTCGAGTTCCTGGTTGTGGCTGACTTGTTCCTCACTGAGACTGCCCAGATGGCCGACGTGTTCCTCCCGCTCTCCAGTTACCTGGAGACCGAAGGTCACCTGACCAGTTGGAGCGGCCTTCGTCAGAAGACCAACCCGATCGGCCAGCCGGTAAACGGTTTCAGCACCGTGGACATACTGAAAAAGCTGTGCGAACTTCTCGGTCATCATGTCGGTCTGGACAATTTCGACCAGCTCACAAGTGAGCTCGAATTCCTGAGCAGCCAATACGGCGTCCACGGGCGCATCGAAGGGAAATTCCCGACCCCCGACGGCAAGGCGCATTTTGTCCTGTATTCGGACCAGGTGCTGCCGACCCGGGCCGAGGTTCCCGTGGTTCTTGAGATCGATTCCCGAATGACGGCACGGATGAAACTGATTCGGGCTTGATTTCGCATTTCATCGATTCCCTCCCAACGGGGGTGGCCATTTTGACCGCCCCCGCTCATTTTTTGTACCAGACACAATTATCCAACTGGTTTCGTTCCTTAAGTCACTTTAGCACATTGCGTTAGCCGACCGCAAAAACATCCTGAAGGTGGCCTGCGCGGCTCCAACAACCAGTCCAACGCTCCGATACCTATATATGAGGGTCTGAGCACGTAAAACTTGGAGCCGTAAGTTCTACGCAGACGTTATCCACATTGGAGATGTGCTTGTCTTTTTGACTGTTATGGCTTATCTTTGAATGACTTAAAACGATGCACTCGCCCGCGTTCGGGCGGATAGGATAGACCATGATTCACACCAGCACGATGAACAAAGCGCCACTGGGCTATTCCCAAATTCCGGATAGCCAGATCTACGAGTACGAACAGACTTTCGGCGCTCACCATTACGGCCGCCTGAACCTCGTTGTCCGCAAGACCGAGGGGGCCTGGCTGACCGGAATCGACGACTCCAAATACCTGGATTGCCTTGCCGCCTACTCAGCCGCCAATCCCGGTCACCATCATCCCAAAATCGTCCAGGCGCTGGTCAATGCCCTTCAGGGGCACTATGCATCGGTAATCTCCAATGTCGTGTTCACTGATGTTCTTGGTCTGTTCCTCAAGCGTGTGGCTACGCTCATGCCGCAGTTGGGGCCCAGGTTCAGCCATAACGGCAACAAAGTCCTGCCCAAGAACGGCGGCGTCGAATCGGTCGAGACGGCCATCAAATTGGCTCGCTGCTACGGCTACAAAGCCAAGGGGATTCCCGACGGCAAGCAGGAAATTATTGTGTTCAATAACAACTTTCACGGCCGCATGATCACGATTGTTTCCTTCTCAAGCTCGCACAAATACAAAGAAGGATTCGGCCCGATCACGCCCGGTTTCGTGTCAGTAGAATACGGCAATCTCGCCGCGGTCGAAAAAGCCATCACGCCCAACACGTGTGGTATTTTGGTCGAACCGATGCAGGGCGAAGGCGGCATGTATCAGCCGCCGGCCGGGTTTCTGAAGGGCCTCCGCGACCTGAGTGACAAACATAACCTGATTCTTCTGTTCGACGAAATCCAGGTTG
>DATKJY010000117.1:0-3114 GCA_035543175.1 Candidatus Acidiferrum sp. | reverse complement strand
AGAACAAGTTCAAACCCGGTATTCAGAACGGCCGTCCGGTCGCGTGCTGGGTGACCTATAAGGTGGACTTCAAGATGGATCAGTAAGCGGCTTGTACTTGCAGGCTGATTATCAGCGCCGTCCGCATGGGCGGCGCTGTTTTTTTTGACCATATCGGCGCCCTTCAACGTCACTCTCATAGACACATCAGTGCACGAATCATACTGGGAGGTGTGTACCATGTCTACTTCCTGCTCAACCGCCTGTATGCCCTACGGGGCTTACGAACTGAAAGCCCGCTACCAGCGGAACCTGCTGCTGGCCAATCTGCTTCTGCTTACTGCCGTGGCGATCAGCTTACTCTTGGCGGCCGCCCTTCGTTTGGGCAGCTCGCAGAATGTCGCGCCAATCGGCAAGAAGGTGTTCATTTCGACCAACTTCCCGGTGCCTCCGACGATCATCAAAGAGCGGATACTGATTAATCGCCCCGCACAATCGCAACAGGCTGCTCGGAACGTTATTCCCAAGCCGGTTCCTGATGATGCTGCGATCGACGACGACGTTGCTCTTCCGACCCGAGACCAACTACGCGAAGTATACTCCGATTCTGTCATGTCGATTTCTCCCGGCGACAGCGTCGTCATCACTAACCAGTCGACGGAGTATTTGGATGAAGACAAACCCTTCGTGCACGCTGAGATTCCGCCCCAGGTCGTGTACCTCGAACCGCCGGTCTATCCGCGCTTTGCTCGCAGCGCAGGCCTTACCGGTTCGGTCAAGATCGAAGCCATCGTCGAAATCGATGGCTCCGTTAAAGAAGCCAAAGTCGACAGCAGCTCAGGGGTGAAGGCGTTTGATGATGCAGCGCTTGAGGCTGCTTACAAAGGTAAATTCACACCGGGGATCCAGAACGGCCGGCCGGTGAGGTGCCCGGTGGCATATACTGTGTCGTTCAATATCGACCGCTAATGACTCCTCTGGGGGGCTAGACCGTGGTAGTCGCGTGCGGCGCCGCTCGAAAGGGCGACGCCGCTTTCGTTCTCACGTTGTCCTGCAGGGACTTACACGAATCTCTAAAAAATCTCGATTTTTCATCTTGACACCTGCACAAATGTGCAGTATCCTACGTATATCAACGTAGACAGAGACCTTCCAGTCAGGAGCGGAATATGAAAAATGTAAGCCCCTCGGTTAGTTATCCCCTGGTCCCGGCTATTGCCGGAATTCCAGTTTCAATGGTCGCCTGCGACGATTTGCTCGTCCTGCCTGTTCTTTGCAGTATCGACGGCCAGTTGCCGGTCGGGGGAGACGACCTGTTCCACGATGATGACTTCTGCTTTCACAACGCCGGAACCTGCCCTGAATGCGGCGGCGGGATGATTCGCTCGGGCGCCTGTTTCAGTTGTCCGGTTTGCGGCTTCGGAAGTTGCGGTGGTTGATTGAAGTGTAACGTGAGGAAGGGAGGAATATGCGTTTAAGTGATCTTGAATCTTACGGACTTCCGACCCGGGTTTTGGAGGTCTGGCGGGAGCGGCATGGGGAGGTTCTGCTGCCCGTTCAGCAGAAGGCCGTTCGCAAAGGGCTTCTGGATAGCCCAGAGAGCCCCAAGGGGCGACGCAATCTGGTCATTGCGGCTCCGACATCATCGGGGAAATCTTTCTGCGGCGAAATGGCCGCCCTGAAGGCCGTGGCCAACCGTCGACGGGTTGTCTGGTTGACCCCGTTGCGTTCGTTGGCCGAAGAACTCTTCCGGTTGTTTCAAACATCCTACGGCCCTCTCGGAATCAGCTGCCTGATTGCCTCGGGTGACCATCCCGAGAACGACCGAGCATTCCTCGAGGGCGATTATCATGTTGTCATCGCCATTTATGAGAAATTTGACCAGAACCTGACGTCGCGACTCGATTCGCTGCGCGACCTTGCTGTGATTGTCATCGACGAATTGCAGATGGTCGCCGACCCCAGCCGTGGCGTCGTGCTCGAACGCGTGCTCACCAAAATTCTCGGCTCTGTCTACCGCCCGAATCTGCTTGGCTTGTCGGCTGTGATAGGCGACGAGGGCGCCCGACAGCTGGCCGACTGGCTGGATGCAGAGATTGTCGAAGAAACGTCTCGCCCGATCGAACTGGTCAGGGGAGTCGCCGCCGCTGGGTCATGGCGATATCGCGAATACAACAGCGGCAACGAAGGTTCGCTGCCGTTCCCTGAGGTTCGATGCGGTGACGATCCGGTGACGGCTTTCATCGATCTGCTTAAGGCAGAACCCGGCTCAGTTCTCGTCTTCATGAAATCGCGCCGCGACACGGTCAATCTTGCGTTCCGACTGGCCGCCTCAGTCGGCTGGCCCCCTGCGCAGGCGGCGCTCGATGAACTCGCTTCTGAGGAGCCGTCGTATCTCACTCGCTCTCTCCAGCAGGCTTTGAGTCGCGGCGTAGCCTTCCACAACGCCGACCTCTCCAATGAACAGCGCCTGATTGTCGAAAAAGCGTTTCGAGAGAAAGCCGTTAAAGTACTGTTTTCCACCACCACGCTTTCTCTCGGCGTCAATCTCCCCGCCGACACCGTGTATCTGGAGACCGTCAAATATGTTTCCGGCGTCTATCCCGGTCCGGCTTCACTCGAACCGATTTCCCGCTCTGAATTCGACAACATGACCGGCCGCGCCGGACGCCTGGGCTCCTCGGAAGGACATGCGGGCAAGGCGATCCTTCTTGCCGACAACGAGTTTGAAAGAGACATACTGTGGAATCAGTATATCGCCGAGCGGGCCAATCAGCCGCTTAAATCCTACCTGCAAAATGCCGCGCTTGAGGATTGGGTGCTTCACATGGTTACCTGTGGTCTGGCCACCACTCGAACTGATCTCGACCGGCTGATTCGTATCACCCTCAGCTTTGCCGACGGTTCGGTTGACACCGATTCGGTACACCGCGCGGTCGACCGGCTTCTCAATGCAGGACTTCTTGAAGAAGAGAAATTACTGACACGTCTGTTGTCGTCCTACGCCGGCTCGGCTGCTGCCAAGTCCGGTCTCAGTTGTCGCGAAGCAGCATATTTCACCGGAGCTTTAAAGTCCGAGAGGCCGCGTACGGCCTTCGGATGGACCGCTCTTGCCCTCAGCTCTCCCTGCTGGGT
>DATKJY010000116.1:0-2924 GCA_035543175.1 Candidatus Acidiferrum sp. | reverse complement strand
TGGTAGCCGTGTATGAATTGCTGGGACTCGAGATTCCGGTCGCCTTGTTGAAACCGATCAGCGGCGGTGGCTCGGTGACCTACACGGTGCCGCCGGAGAACATGCTGTCGCCGGTGATTGACGGTCGGATTTCCGATTTTTACGAGTGGACGGGGGCGGGGAAGTTTGACTGTCTCAAGGCCGGTGGGGCGATGCATCGGGTGGAGCGGTATATCGACGCCATCTACTTCGCGTACGACCAGGATCGCTTCTACATTCGCCTTGACTTCCACAATCGAAAGAACATAGAATTGCTCAAGGATCCCAGATTCGTGGTCCATCTGTTTACGCCCGGACCCGTGACTATCGACATCACCAGATCCAAATCGGGATTTACGGGCGAGCAGGCGGGAGCGTTTCGATATGTCGCCGATGAAATCGCGGAGCTGGCGATCGAACGCACATATCTCTGGCCGACCGGATTCGGACCCCTGGGTTTCTGCGTAAGCCTGTACGACAGCGATCAGCGACTGGAAATCTGGCCCGAGACCGAGCCGATCCAGACGACCGTTGCAGAGAAGAACAAGGAATCGTTCTGGCCGATCTGATGAGGCTGGAGCGGGGAGCGCAGTAGCAATGCCTGAATCATTCTTTCACGACCAGGACGAGCAGCCGGCGCCGAAAGAGGAGCCATCGAAGGAAATGCCGGCTGAGCTTGAAGAAAAAGACTCGGAAGCGGCTGAGGAGTTGGGCGAGGAAGACCGCATTGCGGCGGTGATGTCGTACATACCATTTCTCTGTTTCGTGCCGCTCGTCAATGTCAACTGGAAGGATAACCCCAAAGCGCGTTTTCATGCCCGTCAGGGCGTGATGCTGTTTCTTATCGAGCTGGCAGCCGCATTGTTCCTGATTGATGATCTGTCAAAATTCGTTTTTCGGGCGGTGCTGATATTGGCCGCCGCGATGGCGGCAGTGGGGATTTATTTTGCGCTTCAGGGACGCAGTTTCCGACTGCCCTTCATTTCGGATATCGCCGACAAAGCAAAACTGTAGGGCGAAAATGAAAATAGTGTCACTGGGTGTGCTGGCGCTGATAGTGCTTCTGTTGGCCTGCGCGACGACCGGTCCGGGCGGGCAAAAATCGCTCATCATCATTCCCACATCGCAGGAGTTGGCCATTGGCCAGGGAATGGCAAAACAGGTCCAGACAACCGACACCGTGCTGGCTGATTCATCGTGGCAGAATTATGTCGACCGGGTGGGGCAGAAGATCGTGTCGGTATGCGATCGCACCGATATCGACTATCATTTCACAGTCATCCAGTCGGACCAGGTGAATGCGTTTGCGACACCGGGCGGATATCTGTTCATCTACACAGGGCTTCTCCGCGACATGGACAACGAGGGCGAACTTGCAGCGGTGATGGCGCATGAGGTTTCGCATGTGGTCGCCCGCCACGGCATCAAACGATTGCAGGCGAGCCTGGGCGTCGCCATGGCGTATCAGTTGGCCTTCGGAAAGGATGCCGGTCGGTCGTTGAATACCGCCATCAGCGCAGGTATGGGACTGATATTCGCCGGCTATTCACGCGATAACGAACGCGAGGCGGATCGGTATGGAATTTATTACATGGAGAAGGCTGGATATGATCCGCATGCTGCGGTCACCATGTTTGAGAAATTGTCGGCGTTAGGGGGCAGTTCCGGAAGCGTGTATGAGCATTTGACGAGTGACCATCCGGAGACGGCTGAGAGAATTCAGAATGCGAAAACAGAAATCGACGGCATGGGGAAATTGCCGTCCAATCTGACCCTGGGTGAAAAAAAATATCGCGAGATGGCAAAGCGCCTTCCACCGCCAACTGCAAGCAAGAAGAAATAGAGAATCTGCGACCGTCTCACTTTTCCTACTGGTAAAATTCTTCCCAAACGAAGCATGTTTTTGTTGATAACTCACAACCTCATCCATAATTAGTCCCCGGAACATAGGGAGTTGGCCACAACTGCTCAAGGAGTTGGTCAATTTTCCGACATAAGTAAAATGCTGTGATGGTGTTGGACAGTTAGGGCCAATCCAAAGCCTGATAGAAGGTTAAGGCTGTTAGGGAGGGTCGGAGAGGCTGAAATTGTTCGATCGGCGCTCAAAGGAGTTGAGCTGGTCAGGCCGATATACTGTACAATAAACATCCTCACAGTCTACGGTCGCGGAGAAGGGTTGGTTGTAAGTGGTTGGTGTAACCCGTGTTGGCGGGGTGTGTCTAGGTCCGTTTAGTTCTCCTGCGACGAAATTCGGAAGAATCCCCCATTGGCACCCTCCTTGCCGATACTTCTTCGGCTTTGAAATGTAAGGGGATAAGAATGTATCGCAGGACTATAAAGCGGATTCTCTTAGGATTTGTAGTGGTGGCTGCCCTGGTGGCTCTCTTTGGTAAGGTCAGCATTGCCGCCTCGGATGGCGGAAATTCTGCGGCAGATTTCTTGCAGATAGGTATGGGCGCTCAGGCGGCCGGTATGGGGGGCGCTTTTACAGCGATGGCAAGCGGATCTTCGGCGACTTACTGGAACCCGGCTGGCTTGATCGGCACGGAACGGACGGAGATTCAGCTGTCTCATTTCAAGTGGTACCAGGACATCAATCTTGAGAACGCGGCGGCGGCCATTCCGCTCGGCGAGAGATTCACCATCGGCGCATCGGTAACGTTTCTGGACTACGGCAATATCGAGGGGTATGATGCCGATGGCGCTGCAACCGGCAGTCTCTCGGCGTACGACTGGACGGGAGGAATTTCGTTGGGCGTGCGATTGACCGATTATCTGTCGTCGGGATTCACCCTGAAGTACATCGGTCAGACGTTTGCTGAGGTGAACGCGAGCACGTTCGCGGCGGATTTTGGGTTGAAGTATCAGATCGGACATCTCTCGATCGCGGCGGTGGCGGCCAATGT
>DATKJY010000115.1:0-5410 GCA_035543175.1 Candidatus Acidiferrum sp. | reverse complement strand
AACTGATTGTGTGCTTTACCTCAAATCAAACGGTGAGCAGTACAGCGAGGATCGCTTTCACGACGCCATGGATCGCCTGATCAACAAGACAAAAGCGAAATACGAGAAGCTTCCTGTCTGATTACCGACGTACGCGGCGTGAAAGAATTTCCTCCGCCGCATTGAAATTCCTTCCCGAAACCAATCCTGAAAGTTCATCCAGGAATCTCGACTTGGGCTGTATCCGACTTGACAACATCGACTTGGCGGAGGCTCTCCATATTCGGCACGTCCCCTGCTTTCTCTTTTGCCGGAGGACTATGTGATAAAAGGTATGTACAGCTCCGCGTCGGGCATGATCCCGCGCGTGAAAAAGCAGGAGATGGTCGCGAACAACGTGGCCAACGCCGGCACGGTCGGATACAAGAAAGACACGATGTTCGTCCGGGAGCTCTCCAAGGCCGAACAGAAGATCACCCCGAAGAAGTCCGACTGGCAGAAGCCGATTTCTGAACAAAAATACGTGGACTACTCGACGGGGACATTTGACCGCACCGATAACCCGCTTGATCTGGCCATTGATGGGGACGGCTTTTTCCGCCTTCAGGCTCCGGACGGCAGCACAGTGTTGACACGCTCCGGCACCTTCCAGGTGAACGGCGAGGGGTTTCTCAGCTATCCCGGCGGATTTCTGGTCCTCGGAGAAAGTGGCCCGATTCAGGTTGGCAGTGGAACGGTGAGTGTCAGCCAGTCGGGTGAAGTAGAAGTGAACGGAACGATCGTCGCGCGCATAGTCCCGCAGACGGTAGCCGACATGCAGAAGCTTGAGAAGATCGGGGATTCGATGTTTGCCGTGCCTAAGGGAGTGGAACTGACGCGCACGACCAATACCGCAATCCGCGAGGGATATTTGGAAACGTCCAACGTCGATATCGTCAAGGAGATGGTCGACATGATTATCGCGTACCGGACGTATGAAGCAAACGCCAAGGCGCTGCAGACGCAGGATGCGTCGCTCGACAGCCTTTTCCGCCGCGTGGCGGGCAACGGATAGAAGAATTCGTGAAGTAAACATAGGAGTGAGCGTATGATCAAAGCAATGCGCACCGCCGCCTCGGGTATGTCGGCCCAGCAGATGAATGTTGACAATATAGCCAACAACCTGGCCAACGTGAATACCTCGGGCTTCAAGAAGAGCAAGCTGGAATTCCAGGATGTGCTCTACCAGAACTATCGCAAGGCGGGAACGGCGTCGGCGGTCGGCCTGATCGTGCCGTCGGATTTGTCTATCGGCTACGGAACACGCCCGGTCGCGAGCACGCGGGAATTTACGACCGGCGATCTGTCGCAGACCGGGAACCCGCTGGATCTCGCAATCGACGGCGACGGCTTTTTCCAGGTGCAGCGCCCCGACGGCACCACGGCGTACACGCGAGATGGTGCCTTCAAAATGTCGGCTGACGGGCGAGTGGTGACCTCGGACGGTTACTATGTGCTTCCGCAGATCACTATTCCTGAAAATACGACCTCGATTTCAGTGGGCTCCGACGGCATGGTCGAAGTCATGCAGTTCGGACAGGACACGCCGACTCAGGTTGGGCAGCTCGAACTGGCGCGGTTCATCAATCCTTCCGGATTATCCGCGATTGGAAAGAACCTGCTTGTGCAGACGACGGCATCTGGCGCTCCCACCACCAACATCCCCTCACAGGGCGGAATGGGGACAATCGATCAGGGATATCTGGAGATGTCAAACGTCCAGGTGGTCGACGAGATGGTCAATATGATCGTGGCGCAGCGCGCCTATGAGATGAACTCCAAAGCGATTCAGACCGCCGACGATATGGCGTCAATCGCCAACAACCTGAAGAGATAGCGCCATGAAATCATTGCGAATAATCGTCTGTCTGGAAGTAGTAGTGGCATTGTTCACGATGGCGGGGGTCCGCGCGGCGACATGCAGTGAAGCAGTTGTCCAGCAAGTCATGACGACCAATAACCTCGATCCAAAGTGGTATCAGATTGAGGTGCTGGATAATCCCCTCAAAACGACCGAGATCACTACCGAAAAGGTCAGCATACTACCGCTATCGCAGAAGGAACCGCTTGGATTGTACACGGTGCTGGCCACGCTCACGCGAGACGGGGCGGCGGTTGAATCCGGTCAGATCAAGCTCAAAATCAGAAAATTCGCCGAGGTGCTAGTTGCTAATGGCACTGTGGACCGCCATGAGACGCCGTCACCCGAGAAATTTACCCTTCAACGCATGGACGTGACCTCCCTGCTGGAGCAGCCGGTCGGCTCGTTAGAAAACGTAGCCCGGTTACGGCTCAAGAGAAACCTCAGCAAGGGGCAGATACTCACCGCTAACGCGGTCGAACCGGTGCCTGACATTGACGTCGGGAGGGAGGTCTCCATCATCTGTTCCAATGGACTCTACACCGTCACGGCGGCGGGCGTGTCGATGCAGCCCGGATCGGCCGGTGACCTGGTTAGAGTCAGAAACAAGGCCTCCGGCAAGATCGTGATCGCCAAGGTGGTCGATGAGGCGACGGTGGCCGTGAATCCGTGAACCGAATAGGAATCGAGGAAACGGTTATGAATTTTCGAAAAATACTCCTGTTGATTTTGCTTCTGCTGTTGTTGCCCTTTGCTTTCAAGGTGAAGGGCCAGGATTTCGGCAAAGCGCAGTCGCTCTTTACCGACATCAAGGCGCACAAAGTCGGAGACATCCTGACCGTACTCATCTACGAGTCGAGCCAGGCAACCACTCAGGCGCAGACGAAGACGGAAAAGAGCCATGATGCCTCGACGTCGGGGGGACCCGGCACCGGTCCACTGTTCAAACTCTTTCCGGCGTTCGGCATGGACGCCAAGTCGACGAATAATTTCGACGGCAAAGGTGAGAACCTCCGAAATGGAAGCCTTAAGGCTCGTATCTCTGTTACGGTTGTAGCGGTGAAGGAGAACGGCGATTTGGTGATTGAAGGTTCCCGAGTTGTCGGCATTTCCAAAGACCGTGAGACGATAAGCCTCTCCGGCGTCGTGCGGCAGCAGGATATCAATCCGGACAATTCCGTAAACTCGTATCAGATAGCGGACGCCGAAATACATTACACCGGGAAGGGGAACGCCGATACCGGCTCTCGTCCGGGATTCTTCGCCCGACTCTTTAGCTGGCTGTTTTAGGAGGTCGGTTATGATTACTGCCCTCTATTACAGACTGGCGACACCGGTCGGCCTCGTTCTCATTCTCACGCTGCTGGTCATGCTCTACAGTCCTGCAGAAGCCTCGAAGGTCCGAGTGAAAGACATCTGTAGTTTCCAGGACAAGCAGGAGATCGATCTGGTCGGCTATGGACTAGTGGTCGGTCTGGACGGGACCGGCGACGGGAACGGAACGCAGTTCACCATACAATCTCTGGTCAACATGATGCAGCGAATGGGCGTGACGGTCGAGCCGAGCAAGGTGAAAGTGAAAAACGTCGCGGCAGTTATCGTGACGTCACGAGTATCAAGCATACAGAGTGTCGGCTCCTATTTCGATGTGACGGTCTCGTCAATCGGAGATGCCGGCTCGCTCCAAGGCGGGACGCTGCTTCTGACTCCATTGTCTGGCGCCGATGGAATCGTACACGCGGTAGCGCAGGGACCGGTCTCGATTGGTGGTTTTAACGTGCAGGTGGACGAAGGGAATAAAATTGTCAACAACTACACGCTCGTAGGTCGCGTGCCGAACGGGGCCAAGTTGACTGTGGCTCCCGATCCTGAACCGGACGTAGATAGAGAAGTGATTCTGTCGCTGCGGGACCCGGACGTCACTACGGCTGAGCGTATAGCCGAACAGATTAACATCGAATATGGGACAACGGCGTATGCTGTCGACGGTGGTCGAGTCAGGGTCGTAGTGCCTGATTCGCTTAAAGAGGCCACCACCCGAATGAAGTTTCTGTCCGATGTCGGACATCTCGAAGTCGAACCAGATTCGCCGGCTCGAGTAGTCATCAATGAGCGCACGGGCACGATAGTGGCAGGCCAGAACGTCACGATCGAACCAGTTGCCATCGCTCACGGGACAATTACGGTGAATATCCAGTCAAAGCCGCTTGTCTCGCAGCCTGAGGCATTCAGTCAGGGCGAGACGGTGGTGACCAGAGAGCCGCAGATCAGTGTTGACCAGGAGAAGGCACGGGTAGTCGAACTCGCGGCTAGCGTCAAGCTTTCCGATGTAGCCTCGGCACTCAACAAAATTGGCGCCACACCGAGAGACATTGTGGCAATATTCCAGGCCCTCAAACAGGCCGGAGCGCTTCGCTCCGAGCTGGTCATCATGTAATGAAACCGATCGGCACGGCACAAGCGTCGCTCCAGCCCCAGACCTCGCTGGAGCGTCTCAAAGGGCAGCGCGCCCCGACTCTCGAGGCGGAGAAAGCCCGATTGAAGAAGGCCACCAAGGAGTTTGAGGCCTTTTTCAATTACTACATGCTCAAGACCATGCGCCAGACGATCCCAAAGGACGAGATGGCGCAGAATCTGCCTTTGGGCGACGATATGGGGAAAGAGACCTTCAGCGACATTTTCGACATGGAAGTATCGCACTTGATGTCGTCTAAGGGCCAGCGGTCTATTTCAGATCTGCTTTATAAGTCCATGGTCAAGATAGTCGAGACGCAGTACGAAAAGCCTGCGGCGACGGACAAGAATGTTGAGACTGAGGGGTCCAAGAAGCAAACGCCGATACCGCTGCCGATGAAGGCTCATCGCACGCCAATAGCCTTGCCGAAGACCACGTATAAAATTCAGACACACGCGGCCCCGTCAGTACCCGCCACGAAGGTCTCCGAGTCCGGAAGTCATGATTCGATTTTACAGAAGTTTGGTCAGCACATCGACGAGGCAGCGCGGAAGAACGATTTGGACTCCAGTCTGATCGTTTCGGTAATCCGGGCGGAGTCGGGCGGCAACGAAAAGGCTGTTTCAAAGGCCGGGGCCAAGGGTCTGATGCAGCTTGTCGACTCGACCGCACAAGATTACGGGGTCAAAAACTCTTTTGACCCGGAAGAAAATATCCATGCCGGAAGCCGATTTCTGAAGCATCTGCTGGACCGCTACAAGGATCTTGGTCTGGCGCTCGCAGCCTACAACGCCGGCCCGGCCAATGTCGACAAGTACGGCGGTATCCCGCCCTTCAAAGAAACGCAGGATTTCGTCACCAAGGTCAAGGGATTTATCGAGCGGGCGGCCGGGGCAATCTCGGGAACTCCGGCTAAAGAACAGAAAGCTTCTGTCGATACAAAGGATGCGGGCATAGGCACGCCCACAGATAGGATATGATCAACAAGTTGATCGACATAATCAGCAGGGAAGCTGCTCTCTTCGAGTCTTTCCTCGAGCTACTTGAGCGGCAGAAGCTGATGCTGGTGGCCAATG
>DATKJY010000114.1:0-3744 GCA_035543175.1 Candidatus Acidiferrum sp. | reverse complement strand
GAAGTTCCTCATCAAACGAAGCACCAACTCCGTCAAGGAGGGGCTCGGTGGGAGAAGTCGGACCTCCAAATGAAATCGCGACACTTGGTTTGATGGACCGGCCATTAGGATCTTTGTTAGCCCTGTAGAACCAGGCCATCGGGATCAGGAGGTCATGTCCTGAAGTATTGACAAGCTTGTAACACAGCTTGGGGCCGTGGAGTGTCTCTGTTTTCGGCAGACCTGTCACCATGTTGAGGTTCTTCGTGAGTGACAATGTGTCGAAGTTGTCTCCATTGTAATGGCTCACCTCACTCAATGTAAATACTGTGTCGCTTAGTAGAGGAATGATCCTGAGCGAATCCGTCGGACTCTGATGGAGGTCCCTCACGACCCGACGTTCCGGGTACTTATGCACCAGTCCGAGTGTCGTGCAGCCTGCAATGATCGCGGCGGCAAGAACCACGAGCCATATTCCAGAGCAAATTACAGGTTCACCTTTTTCAGCGTTCATAACTAACTCACATAGTGTCAGTAGAGACATTGGCCGGCCAAGTGGCCCATCTCTTTAAGAAGGGTTTGCCGAGTAAAGTGCTAACAGTTGATCCCATGTGACAACCTCCGGTGACTCCCGCACCAATATAGCCAATCTGGTCCAGAAACAAAGGGGAATTGAATCGGTCAGGCGCGGGGTCACACGCTCGGAAGCCTCGCGCAAGACCCTGCACAACGATAATTGGAGTTCGTGGTTGAGGCCGTCAGGTCATCGCTCGAGAAAACTCTCGCTAAGGACCTGACGGAACACACAATGCGAGTGTCGGGCGGGGTCGCCCGACACCACTAGAAGTGACATAACCGGCAGACAAGGACGTCTGCCGAGCACTTGAATGTCTCGTCACACCGTCGCGATATTGTCGCGGGAGCTGCCTTTGAGCACACCGGCTATTGTCGATAGTCCCGTCTTCAGCAACTCACGAGTTGGCGCCGAAACCACCGAAAGCCGCACCGCTTCATACGGCAATTTCGAATCAACCGCAAATGCTTCACCCGGCGCTACCACAGCTCCACGGAGCTGCGCCTCCATCGCCAATTTCATGCTGGTCCAACCTTCCGGCATTTCCAGCCAGATGTTGTAGCTCGACGGGTTACCGTGAAAGCGGAGCCCGTTCAGAACCCCCGCAGCGAGCGCCTGGCGCTGCGAAGCATCCTCCCGGCGTCGTTCGATGACCCGATCGACCGTTCCATCGTCAAGCCAGACTGAGAACAACTCTGCCATCAGCGGCGGAGTTCCGAGGCTGGATGCATTTAGACTGTCGATCAACGCTCTGCCAGCCTTCGCAGACGCAAGGATGAATCCCACTCTGAGGCCTGCCGCCACTGCTTTTGACGTCGACACGACCAGATAGCATTGCTCCGGCGCCATGCTGGTCATGAAGCCCGGATGCTCGACCAGCAGCGGTCGCATGATCTCATCTTCGATAATCGTAATGCCGTACTTGATCGCCAGCGCCGCGATTTGCTCGCGCCGCTCTTTCGGCCAGATGGTATTAGTCGGATTTTGCAGCGACGGATTGCAGTAGAGCACGCGCACACGGCGTTTGCGGCACAGCGAGTCGAGCGCCTCCGGAATGAGACCGTACTCGTCGGCCGGAAGACCGATCAGATGAAGGTCCAGTATTTCAGCCAGCGCTTTTACGCCGGTATATGTGAAGCGTTCGGTCGCGATGACGTCTCCTCGCTTGGTCTCGGAAGCAAGAATCACTGAGACCGCATGCTGAGCGCCTGCCGTCACAAACACGGATTCCGGAGCTGCTATTGCACCGAGCATCGAAAGCCACCTGGCGCCGCATTCGCGATGTCGCATTTGCCCGGCCGCCGGGCTGTATTCGAGTAAACTCGCTGCCGAGCGATTTCGCGCAATCTCTTTGAGCGCTGACGGCAGATCCGGATCCAGCAGATACGACGGGTGATTCTTACTTAAATCGATCCCGAGAGGAGGGAGGCCGGCAATCGACGACAGCACGGAACGGGAGCTTCGCTGTTCGCCGACAAATGTCCCGCGGCGACCTTCGCTTCGAATCAGCCCCCGGCGCTCCGCCTCGGCATAGGCGCGAGTCACGGTTCCTATCGCAACCCGGAGTGAATCGGCCAGTTCGCGGTGGGTCGGCAGCCTCGTCTCTTTCGATAATGTCCCTCTGGCGATATCATCAGATATGGCCTTGACTATCGCCATATAGACCGGCTGACCGGTTTCTGACAATTCAGGTTTCCAAGTTGTTTCCATAATATTAAGTAGCTGCGATTTAATATGTTAGAAAATACGATTGAGCCACTTTGTATCACCAATCGTCATCGAACTATATTTATTGTCACAGTAACAATACATTTGTAACACTTATGTCATAAGCTATGTATCATATATACGGAGTCAAGCTCTATTTTGTACGTATATTTGATTTCTCGGAGAAGGAGTTTTGTATGGTCGATATCAGATTCTCATCGATGGCCGCCCGGTTGAGGCGAACCGAGATCCGCGAGCTGCTTAAGCTCACCCGCCTTCCCGATACGATCTCATTCGGCGGCGGCCTACCGGACCCGGCGATCTTCCCATACGATGCGGTCGAAGCCGCTTCGACGAAGGCGATTCGCGAGAACGGCCGTCTGGCACTCCAGTACAGTCCGACCGAAGGTGAACCCTTCCTCAAAAATGAAATTGCTGCTTTCGCCGCACGCCAGGGCGAGAAGCTAAGCCCCGAAGAGATGATTGTCGTGTCATCGTCGCAGCAAGCGCTCGATCTGCTGAGCAAGGTCTTTCTGGATGTCAACGATCCGGTCATTGTCGAGCGCCCCTGCTATGTCGGCACGCTCCAGGCGTTTCGCGCATTCGGAGCCGACGTGCACGGCGTCGAAATGGACGATGACGGAATCATCCCTTCGGCTATGGAGCAGGAAATCAACCGACTCATGTCCGAGGGTCGCAAACCCAAATTCGTTTATCTGATTCCGGATTTCCAGAATCCATCGGGGCGAAATCTCAGTCTCGCGCGACGCAAAGAAATCCTCGCGCTGGCGCGTCAATATGATCTGGTCATTGTCGAAGACAGCCCGTATCGTGAGCTCAGATTTGTCGGCGAATTGATTCCATCATTGCGCTCTCTCGATACCCAAGGGCGCGTCATTCAGATGAAAACATTGTCGAAGATATTCTGCCCCGGCTTCCGTCTTGGCTGGCTCTCCGCGCCACCACTTGTTCTTGAGAAGCTGATCATGTCCAAGCAGGGGACAGATCTCTGCACGTCGGCATTCGTCTCGATCGTCACTGCCTATCTGCTAAAAGACGGCTATATCGAGAAACAGATTCAGATCAGCCGCGAACTGTACGCAAAAAAAGTCACGGTCATGTTGAACGCGCTTGAGCGCTTCATGCCTTCGGTCGACGGTCTTTCATGGTCGAAACCGGAAGGGGGGATGTTCCTCTGGCTGCAGCTTCCGCACTACATGGACTCTGCCGAGATGCTCAAAGATGCAGTAGAGGCACGGGTGGCGTACGTAGTGGGGACCTGTTTTTACGCCGATGGCTCCGGCCGGAACGAGTTACGTCTGAATTATTCGTATCCGACCGAAGATCAGATTGTAGAGGGTATCAAACGGCTGTCGCGTGTGGTAACGCAGCGTATCAGGGCAACAGAGAAAGTCAGCTAAATAATTCCCTTAGAAAATACCAAAAGTGCGGGGTCGAAGTGACCCCGCACTTTTCATTTTGCC
>DATKJY010000113.1:0-2785 GCA_035543175.1 Candidatus Acidiferrum sp. | reverse complement strand
ACTGCATCCCCGTTGCTGCCGTCGTCATATAACGCCGCCGGCGTGCCCGCGCCAGTTATTCCGGCTGAGGCCACTCCACCTGTCTCCCCCCCAGCCGACAGCAGGAAGGTAATTACATCCCCCGCCTTGAACGGGGGCGTGGCGGCCGAAGTGAAATACACTGAATCTATCTTCGCCCGTGTATCCAGCGTAATCTGATCCGACACCGGCGTGCCCGACTGTGACCCGTCGCTGAACACAAACCTCGCAAACACCGTCTTTAGCCCATCATTCGGGGACAGCGTAAACGTATGCGTCGGGAAGAATGCTGACGGTGCCGTCCCGGTGAAGGTTGAATCTTCCGACAGATACACATAGGTCGCCGTGCTCGGCGCCACCAGTTGCAGCGTGACGTCGCGATGATTGGTATACAGGTTGCCATTCTCTATTGTGATGGCCATGAGCCCGATCCGTACCGAGAGCGGTGTCGAACGATTCCCTTCGATGCCGTCGCTGCCTACAGTCGCTACCTCAAAATTGTACAGTTTATTTACGATCAGACCGGTAATGGTCTTGCTATACGTCGTAGTCGAATCCCTGAGCACATAGTCAGTACCCGCCGAATCCGCGACATACACCCGAAAACGACTGACATCGGTGCTGTCACCCACTTCCCAATTGAGGGTTACCGACTGATCATTCAGCAAGGCTGCGACATTGATCGGCGTCGGCGGCGCCGACGGCAGCGAGCGCACTGGATTGCTCGAATCAATATACCGATGACACCCGATTGTCAGGACCAGCACTGCCCCAAGAGCTACGGCAAGGGGTATTCGCTTCATCATGTTCAAAACCCCCTCGACAGAGCCAGCCCGAATGTCCCATTTCCGGCGGTCGGTTTCACCGATACACCCTTTACTGTGAAGCTACCTCGCTCATCCGGGAAGAACAGCAGGGCATCAAGGACGTTAAATGCCCAGAACCCGACAACCGTGCCAATCGAGATACGCCTCACGTTTTCCGCATCGTACGCCGTCTTCTGCGCCGATGCCAGATTTTGCTGAAGCGTCTGAAGGTTGGCATAACTGCCTCCCGCTGCCTTAGCCGAGTCAAACGCATTCCGCCGCGCCTCAAATTCGTCGTATTTGTCGTGGAAGCGGTTATCAAGTATCAGATAGGTTGCTATCGATCCTGCCGCCAGCACGGTGAAGAAAAAACCTTTGGTTTTCTGATCGCCGTAGCGCTGCCCCCATCCGGGAATGAACAACGATCTTGCTGCCGCTTTCAAACGTGTTTTGGGAACCAGCGTGATGTCCAACGACAATTGCTTGGAAGGATCCAACGTCATACGCGTCGTATATTTTTCGTACCCATATCTGCGTAATACGACCTGGTAATCGCCGATAAGTGTCTGCGAAAACGTGGTCGGCGTTACACCTGTTACTGTGGCATCGCCTTTAAGCGTCACCTCTGCGCCCGGCGGCGTCGAGCGGACAGTTATATTGCCGGCTGGAACATCCTGCGCCTTGATGGCCAATGGCGCCAGGAGACAGACCACAAAGGTCGTCAAATTCCTTTTCAACAACATGGCCCTCTCACATGGTTAACTTGCTATCTTTGAATAATATCGGCAAACATACCGCCGGCTCAAAGACAACACAAGCGATATTTGCCACAAAAAAGGCCGCGCAACGCGGCCACTCGAAATTTATGTCGCACGACGCGGAACTCAGCAGGCGCCCTTCCCCGTAATCACTACCACCACCGTTCTGGCAATGATTTTTACATCGGACCACAGCGTCCACTGTCGAATGTACTGAAGGTCGTACCTGACCTTGCGATACACGCTCTCCAGCGAACTGTCATAGCCATTCTCGACCTGCGCCAATCCCGTCAACCCGGGCTTCACGGCCAGCCGATCCGCATAGTCATTGACCTGCGTCGACAAATCCTTCACGAAACTCGGACGCTCCGGACGCGGACCTACCAGTGACATATCCCCTTTGAGGATGTTGAAGAACTGGGGCACTTCATCCAGACGCGTTTTGCGGAGGAGTTTACCGATGCGCGTTATGCGCTGATCATCTTTGGTCGCCCACACCGGCCCGGAAAGCTTCTCGGCGTCCTGCACCATCGTGCGAAACTTGATTACCCGGAACGGTTTGCCGAGGTAATCCTCGCGGCGGCGATCCGTATCACGACGCTCTCTCGATTCCACCTTGTGAAGGAACCGGCGGTCCCGTTTGCGACGGTTGACACCGACTCGGGTCTGCGTGTAAAATATTGGACCATTTGAGTCTAACTTTATGAGGACGGGTACGACAAGCCACGCCGGTGAAAATACCGCCAGCCCGACAATCGCCCCGACAATATCAATCGCACGCTTCATTAACTTGATCCCAGTCGCCTTCAGCCAACCCGGTCTGGTCAAAGCAGCCGGTACCGCAAATATAAACACTGTTGACGCAATCACGAACAAGATTCCGAATAGCTCGCCGGCCATGAACCGAAGTCTCGCAATCGCCTCCGTTGAGGGCGCCGGCAGCGATATCGGCCGAGATACTGATATCCCGGTCGCCGATCCATATGTGAACTGCGAACGGTCGACCGCGACAGCTGTTTCCGACTGAATTTGGGAATTTGTGGTTCTGTTTTCCATGGTACGCCGGTCAAGAAGCAAATGCATTGCCAAAAGTGCCCGACGCACAAAATCAAAGTAGGCTTTGCTAAGTCCATTTTCTTGTCTTTAAGTGACATAGCCACAAAAGGTTAAATTGGCGTGTGAACCACATTCTCACGTCTGTCA
>DATKJY010000112.1:0-3635 GCA_035543175.1 Candidatus Acidiferrum sp. | reverse complement strand
CCGAATCATTTCGGTTTTGGTCTCTTGAAGCGGTTTCGGAACCATGCATCCTGCGGCGTTGAAATGACCGCCTCCGCCAAACAGGTAGGCGATCCGTGCCACGTCGACCCCGTCCACTGAACGAAGCGAGACTTTGGTATGCGTCGCGTCAATCTCCCGCGCAAGCAACCCTGCCATGACTCCCTTGCTGAACATGGTATAATCGACCAGTCCATCGGTCTCTGATTCCGCAGCTCCCGCCTCGACCAGCATTTGTTTTGTGAGCGTCAGCATGCAGATACGGCCGTTCTGATGAAATTCGATTCCGTTCAAAACCTTGCCGATCAGCTTCATCGAGCTCGGCTGCATGTTGAAATAGACCAGATCACACACCTTTCGGGGATTAGCGCCGGCGGCAACCAACTCTCCGGCAATCTCGAACGTTCGCGGCGAGGTGCTCGTGAAACGGAACCGCCCGGTGTCAGTCAGGATGGCCGTGTATAATTGCTCTGCCGTTTCCGGCTTAAGCCGATATCCCACACTGCGGAAATATTCGTACGCCATCTCCCCGACCGACGACATCCTCCGGTCAATCCAGTTGACCGACCCGAACCCGGCATTATCCTGATGATGATCAATATTCAGGACGACCACGCCCTCGTTGAGAAAACGTGCCGCACTCCCGATCCGCAGAATGGTGGGGCACTCGAGTATCAGAGCCGTATCGACTGTGACATTCTGCGAAACAGTGTTGGCCGGAACGATCCTGTCGACCCCCGGCAGGAACAGGTACTTGTCCGGGATCTCCGAATCCCGGGTCAACACCACTTCCTTACCGAGATCGGTCAGATACATACCGAATGCCAGCTGCGTGCCGATTGCATCCCCGTCCGGATCGACATGCGACGCCACCAGCACTCGGCGGGCCTGTTCGAACGCCTGACGAATGTCATTGACCGGCATCTGCGCTGTGATCGGGCCGCTATTTGTTTTCACGCTCATTCTTGATCTCGTTCAGAAGCTGCTCGACCCGAATGCCGCGCTCGACCGAGGCGTCATACCTAAAGAGGAACTCTGGGATATGCCGCATTCTGAGGTTCTGCCCCACAACCGACCGGATACGCCCAGCCTCGCGCTCCAGATAATCAAGCACCTTCTGGCGTCCGTCGTCATTCCCGAGATATGACAAATGCACCTTTGCATACCTGAGGTCGTCGCTCAGCTTCACGTACGTGAACGTCACTAGCCCCGGGATCACTTCGCGAAGCTCATTCGACAGCAAGGTCGATACATCGCGAAGGATCTGCTCGGCCAGCCGGTCGGAGCGCTTATACTGTTTCATATTCAAACTTACGGGAGCAACCATAGGTCACCCCCGGACTCATATTCCCATCGTGAGTGATATCAAGGAGATTGCGACGAGGGTACTGTACCGCCAACGCGCCAAACTGTAATCCAATGCCCTTTACGATGACGCGCCTACCCCAGTGTACGAGCGGTTTCCACCATCTCGAATGCTTCGATGATGTCTCCCACTTTGATATCGTTGAAGTTCTCGATGCCCACGCCGCATTCAAAGCCCTCTTTGACTTCCCGGGCGTCATCCTTGAAGCGCTTGAGCGACGATATATTGCCGGTATATACGACCTTGCCGTCGCGCACTAGGCGGACTTTATCCTTACGGTTAAGCCGCCCTTCTTTTACGTAGCTTCCGGCAATCACGCCGGCCTTCGGAACGCGGAACGTATTGCGTACTTCCGCCATTCCGACAAACTGCTCTGAGACGGTCGGCGACAGAAGCCCTTCAAGGGCTTTGCGCACATCCTCCTCGGCTTCATAAATGATATTATACAGCCGGATATCGACCTTCTCCTTGCGGGCCAGTTCGCGTGCACGTAGGTCAGGCGAGACCTGGAAACCAATAATGATCGCACCTGATGCCGCCGCCAGAAGCACATCCCCTTCGGTGATGGCGCCGACGCCCTGCCTGATAACATGCGTCTTCACTTCACTGGTCGACCGTTTCGTTAGCGTGTCCGACAGTACCTCGACTGAACCATCGACATCCCCCTTGATGATGAGCCGGACTTCCTTGATCTGTCCCTCTTTAATCTGCTCGAACACGCGATCGAGCGTCACCGCGCCTTGCGGCCGCCGGGAATCGTACTCCCGCTTGACCTGGCTTCGCTTGAGCGAAATCTCTTTGGCTTCCTGCTCGTCTTTCGCCGACATGAAACTGTCGCCCGCCTGTGGTACCCCGCTGAGTCCGGTGATCTGAACAGGCGTCGAAGGTCCCACTTCCATCAGACGCTCTTCGCGGTCATTGGTGATAGTCCTAACTCGACCACTCCAGACACCTGCAACTATCGGGTCGCCGACATGACAGGTCCCCTTCTGGATGAGCACAGAGGCCACCGGACCTAACCCCCTCTCAAGGCGAGCCTCTACTACCACGCCCTGAGCGCGAATCAACGGGTCCGCCTTAAGGTCCATCATTTCCGACTGAAGAATTATCATGTCCAAAAGCTTATCGACCCCGACACCAGTCTTGGCGGATACTTCCACCATGATCGTCTTGCCGCCCCACTCTTCCGCCAGAAGATTCTGCTTGGAAAGCTGCGAGCGAACTGTTTCCGGGTTGGCTCCCGGCTTATCAATTTTGTTGATGGCGACAATAATCGGCACGCCGGCCGCGCGAGCGTGATCGATAGCTTCGACCGTCTGCGGCATGACCGCTTCATCCGCCGCTACGACCAGCACCACCAGATCGGTAATTTGCGCGCCTCGGGCCCTCATGGCGGTAAATGCCTCGTGACCCGGCGTATCCAGAAACACAATTCGCTGACCGTGATGAACCACTTCGTATGCGCCGATATGCTGCGTGATCAATCCGGCCTCTCCGGCCGCCACGTTAGTCTTGCGAATATAATCCAATAACGATGTCTTGCCGTGATCGACATGCCCCATCACCGTGACTACAGGGGCGCGGGTCGACAGCGATTCCTCGTGCTCCTCCTCGAGGGCAAATTCGCCAATCTCCGCTACCTTCTGCACGCCCTTGCCGAATTCCGATGCCACCATCTCGATTGTATCCATGTCGAGACGCTGGTTGATCGTGGCCATCATTCCCATTTCCAGAAGTTTCGCGATCACTTCGACCGGCTTCCGGTCGAGCAGTTTCGCCAATTCAGCCACCGATACGAATTCGTTTACTTCGATGATATTCTCATCGTCAACCTGCACCGAAGGCCCTTCGCCCGGCGCCCGGCGGAAACGGCGCTTCGTACGCGACGTCCCCAGATTGGCCATTGTTGCCTTGAAACTCTTTGCTACCTCAGCTTGATCCACTGTGCGACGATCTTTCTTTTTCCGACGTTCTTTCTTGCTGCGCTTTTTCTCGTAGCGCCGCATCATCTGGGCCACCGGGGTCTGCGTATCGCTGACTTTGATCGCTCCGATTGCGACCGGTCCGGCCGGTCCGGCCGGCGTAACCGATGGTGCCGCTGTCTTTTCCCGGGCCTCCTTGGCCTGGATCTTCTGCACCATCTCCTTCTTGGCTTCCTGCTTTTCCTGGTCGAACTTCTGCTCAACCGCACGGATCATCTCGGGAGGCGCGACCGACATGTGCGATTTGACGGGAAACCCCAAATCCTGAA
>DATKJY010000111.1:0-2090 GCA_035543175.1 Candidatus Acidiferrum sp. | reverse complement strand
GGAATCAGGGGAACCCGATGCGCAAAGACTGGACCGCGCCTGATTTCATTCGCCTTCCTGAGGTAAACCCGTGACGCAGCTCCGTACCGAAGAATTTGTCGTCAACATGGGGCCGCACCACCCGTCGACACACGGCGTGTGCCGTCTGCTGTTGACTATGGATGGCGAGCGAGTCATCAAAATTGAGCCCTACATCGGATATCTTCACCGGGCCATAGAGAAAATTTGCGAGAATCGGACCTACCCGCAATGCATCCCGATTCTCGATCGGTTCGAGTACGTCACCGCCATGTCCTGCAACTATGTATTCGCACTGGCGGCGGAGCGATTGGCGAAGATCGAAGTGCCGGAGCGAGCCGAGTACCTTCGCGTCATCATGCTCGAACTGAATCGAATAGCATCGCACCTTCTCTGGTACGGCACGACCTCCCTCGATCTGGGCGCCATCACGCCGTTCCTCTACGGATTCCGCGAGCGCGAACTCATACTCGATCTGTTTGAAATGACCTGCGGTCAGCGCCTGACCTACAATTATATAAGGATTGGCGGCGTCTCGCGCGATATTCCGCCTCAGTTCGTACCCAAGTGCCGCGAAGCCGTGAAAACCATCTCGGAGAAAATGTCCGATTACGAAGGTCTCTTAAACGAAAACCCGATCTGGGTGGCACGGAACAAAGGGGTCGGGGTAATGTCACCGGAAGTAGCGATTGCCTACGGTGTGAGCGGCCCGGCGCTTCGAGCGAGCGGTGTCAACTACGACATTCGCCGTAACGATCCGTACTGCATCTACGACCGATTCGATTTCGAAATACCGACACAGAAAAACGGCGACTGCTACGACCGATATATTCAGCGTCTTCAGGAGATTAAGCAATCACTCCGTATAATCACGCAGGTGCTCGACGGTCTTCCCGAAGGTGAAATTCGCGCAAAAGTTTCTCCCAATTTCAAGCCGCCGGTCGGCGAAGTGTACGCAAGAATGGAAAACTCGCGCGGTGAATTGGGCGTCTACTTGCAGAGCGACGGATCCAACAAGCCATTGAGATTGAAAGCTCGGGGCGGCTCATATAATCAACTCCAGGTACTTCCGGAGATCGGGAAGGGGCTCCTGATCGCGGATATCGTGGCTATCATGGCTTCGCTGGATATCATTATGCCGGAGGTCGATCGCTGATGACTCACACCCTCGCCAATATTGAGTTAATCGGCCTCTTCCAATGGCTGCACGAGAAACTCGTGTCGACCGGACTGCCGGATCTGTGGGTTAACATTATTTCGTATGCCGTTCTTGGCGTCGGTATGTTCGCATTTCTGGCGGTGGTAGCATTGTTCCTCGTCTGGTGGGAGCGCAAAATCTCGGCTCACATACAGCAGCGCTTCGGCCCAATGCGGGTCGGCTGGCACGGTTGGTACCAGACGATTATGGATGCGCTGAAACTCTTGCAGAAGGAAGATGTCCGGGTCGACACCCGCGACAAACCGGTCTTCTTCTGGGCGCCCGTCATGTGCTTCGTCGCCGCGTTCCTCGCCTATGTGGTCATCCCGTTCGGCAAAGGCCTGATAGTCTCCGACCTGAACATCGGCATCCTATATATCATGGCGGTCACTACCTTCACGATTATCTCTCTCCTCATGGCCGGTTGGGGTTCCAACAATAAATATGCGCTTCTGGGTGGCATGCGTTCCGCTGCGCAAGTTGTCAGCTACGAGGTCCCCATGATCGCCTCTATTCTGACGGTGATCTTATTCACTGGGTCGCTTTCGATGGTCGATATTGTCACCTCGCAGCAGGGACATGGTATTTTCAATTGGTTCATCTTCCGGGTGCCGTTCGGCCCGATCGCTTTTGTGACCTACTTGATCACCGGCACTGCCGAGACCAACCGCACGCCGTTCGACCTTCCCGAAGCCGAGCAGGAATTGGTGGCCGGTTACAACGTCGAATACTCCGGCATGAAGTTCGCCATGTTCTTTTTGGCCGAGTTTGTGAATATGTTCACCGTGTCGGCGATTGCCGTGACGTTGTTTCTGGGCGGATGGAACGGCCCGCTGCTGCCGTCATGGATGTGGTTCATCGGCAAAACATTGGG
>DATKJY010000110.1:0-6711 GCA_035543175.1 Candidatus Acidiferrum sp. | reverse complement strand
GTCCATTGACCTGCAAAAGAGGATGAGGTCATCAGGCGATATCGTATCCAATCGGAAACCCCCGCGATATCGATACTCCCGCTCCTGCCGCCAGTCGGAGCGCTCGCCGCTTGATTGCGTGAGCCAGTAAGGGACATCTGCGGGGCAGTCCTCGATCTTTCTGTCATAGTAATGGACCGGCAGGATTCCCAATTCCGGAGCCCGCTCTCTTTTGATTCCGATTCCATACGGTTCAAACGACATCTGCGAGTAGCGCGCTCGCCAACGCATGAGCGGTACTAACTCGCGTGGCGGCAGGTCGGAAAACGACACGGTCGGTTCGTTCCGGGGCATATGACGCGAACTGGCTATAATCATACGGGCGGCGGCCATTCGCTTCAGTGTCTCAAATGCGTTTCGGGGGTACTTGTCTGACGCGAGGATTGCTCGATAATAGTCAATCAATCGCTCATCCGGCCAGGGGCGGTGGTACGAGCGGGTCCAGTGGGTAATATAAGAATCGCCAACCGCTTTGATTTCCTCCGAGAGTTGATCGTCGGTTAATCGATAGGCCAGCGGCTTTTCGCGGGTTTCGTGTTCAATCTCGAACTCTCTCAAGATCTCTTTGTCCCTGCTGCTCCCCATCAAGCGGCTCATGTTGCCGCGAGGCTTGATTGAGATCGGGATCAGGATGTCGGCCGACATGACAATTCGTTCGTCTCTCTGTGACAGCGCCTCTTCTCTTGACCTTGATTCTCCTGAACGTAGTTCCGCCAGAGTAAACAGAGCAGTATCCATCTCAAACTGATACGCTACTTCTGCTTCGTTGCATGGCTCATGTCCGTCGAAGGTGAATATCTTCAGCGGCACTTTTTCCAGCGCTGCCACCGCCGTAATCAGCTCCCAGGTCTGCATCCCGACGGAGCTGCATAGTATGTAGTCGCGCTTTTTGAGCCATCGTACGGCGCTGATAACTTGTTTTACCCAGGGAGAGTTTCCGCTCGGTTGCAGGGGCTGGCGGGAGAGAAGGATGGCGGCGTGTTGCTGTCGATTATGTATGGTCGGCATGTGCTCCCCCCGAATCGGATTACACGTCTCTTACCAGCAGCACCGGTATTCGGGCTTTGTGACGTACCTCGGTAGCCACACTTCCAAGGATGAAATCGCTCAAAAACCGGTGACCGTGAGTAGCCATGGCGATCAGATCGCATTTTTCCTTGTCGGCAGCGGCGAGAATGTTCTCCGCCGGGTCGCCACAAGCCATGATCGCGTTGACAGCAAACCCCTCACCGGCCAGCTCCCCTTCCAGTCGCTTCAAGTACATCCAGTCATCGCGCATTTCAACCGACTCGCCGAGCCGTTTCTGGTTGCGCGCCATGAAACCATCGGCGACATGAATCAGCGTCAACCGTGCTTTCGTCATCTGCGCGAGCGCGCGAATGTGTTTGAGAATGACTTCGTCGGTATGTGAATTTTCGAGCGGAACTAAAATATGCTCATACATCTTAGTTCTCCCTTTCGCCGTCAGCCGCCAAACCAGCCGATGAAGGTCTGACCGAGCAGGAAGAGGTTCAAGCCGATAATTACTATGGTAACAGCCCAGGACGTTATCAAGAGCCAGGGCCGGTTAACAAATTTCCCCATTTTCCGCTTATCGCTCGTGAACTGAACCAACGGTACCACGGCGAAACTCAATTGGAGCGACAATACCACCTGACTCAACACCAACAGCGATCCAATGCCTCGCTCGCCATATATGGCCGCCACAATAACCGCGGGAACAATCGCGAGCAACCGGGTGAGTAGTCTCCGCACCCACGGACGAAGCCGGACATTCAGGAAACCTTCCATCACGATTTGTCCGGCCATCGTGCCGGTCAAAGTCGAATTCTGTCCCGATGCCAGCAAAGCCAGGGCAAACAATGTGCTGGCAAACGTAGCTCCCAGAAGCGGGGTCAGCAGTTTATACGCGTCGCCGATATCGGCCACGTCCTGATGTCCGGTGCCGTGAAACGCGGCAGCCGCCAGCACCAGGATGGCAACATTGATGAAGAAAGCGAAAAACAGCGAGACGGTCGAGTCGATAGTACCGAACCGAATCGCCATCGCTTTCCCTTCGTCGCTTCGCTCGTACGCCCGAGTCTGCACGATACTTGAATGAAGATACAGATTGTGCGGCATGACGGTCGCGCCGATAATGCCGATTGCGATATACAGCATGTCGCGATTAAACACGATGTGGGGTGTCGGGATCAGGCCGCCGAGCATGGCGTTCAGCGACGGGTGCGAGACAATCAGTTCATAC
The DNA here is from genome assembly GCA_035543175.1 of Candidatus Acidiferrum sp. GTDB lineage: Bacteria > Zixibacteria > MSB-5A5 > GN15 > FEB-12 > DATKJY01. The sequence goes on along the minus strand of DATKJY010000110.1, from coordinate 4,427 downwards.
GCGAAACAGCCGGTAATCAGAAATATCAGGCCGCCGACCAGTGATTCGATGTAGCGGAAACTCCGGTTCTGCATGATCATGACCAGCAGTACGTCGCCGGCGGTAAGAAGAATGCCGATTACGACCGGCAAGCCGAACAACAAGTTCAGGGCAACCGCCGCGCCGATCACTTCGGCCAGATCGCAAGCTGCAATGGCGATCTCGCACAGTACCCAGAGAAAAAGCGACATCGGTCGCGAGTAGTGATCCCGGCAGGCTTGCGCCAGATCCCGGCCGGAAACGATTCCGAGTTTAAGCGCCAGGTGCTGGAGCAGAATAGCCATCAGATTTGACAGGAGAATAACCGAGATCAGCGTGTAGCCGAACCGCGCCCCACCGGCCAGATCGGTGGCCCAGTTTCCCGGGTCCATATACCCCACGGCCACCATCAGCCCCGGACCGGTAAACGCGAACAACTTGCGCCAAAACCCGGCGCTTGAGGAAACCGGGATGCTTGCGTACGCTTCCGGCAACGACGGCGTGGTCACTTCGGAGTGCCAACCTTCGCTAAGATCGGTCGTTTCCTGCTTTGGGTCTATATTGTCTGCCATAGTCAATCAGTAAGTTGAGGCGTCGCTTCGATAGGTGGCGGACGCCTATGAATATAACAGTCGCGGCATTCAATTGGCAACGTCAAAAGCAACGGCCGGCATCGCCTACTTGCGCCTTGACAGTCACGCGGCAGGCGCGGTATTATGCCGGTAGGCGGCATGATTGCCCCTTAATTTCATTTGGCGGGATTGGGAAGGAAATCGAGTTTGCAATATCGAAAGCTGCATGAGTGGCCGACCACCCGCGAGGAAGCTTACGCTATCCAGGCGCACCTGTGTGAACAAATCGCCATTCATCCCAATTCACAAGCGCCCAAAACCATTGCGGCCGTCGAAACGGCCTATGGATTCGGCGGTCAGGTTCTCTACGGCGCTGCCGTAATCGTGAGCTTTCCGGAATTCGATGAGGTCGAGCGAGCGTTTTTCCACGCCGAAGTCTCCTTTCCGTATGTTCCGGGTCTGTTTTATTTCCGAGAGGGTCCGGTCGCAATCGAGGCCTTATCCCGCCTGGAAAATGACGCCGACCTGATCATAGTCAGCGCCCATGGCCTGGCCCACCCGCGGAAATGCGGGATGGCCTGCTTTGTCGGTCTGGCTTTCGACAAGCCGACCATCGGCTGCTCTCGAAGGCTGCTCGCCGGCGCGCATCGGCCGGTCGGCGAGTCGAAAGGAAGCTCGCAGCCGATTGTTCTTCTAAATGAAGAGGTCGGCGTGGCGTACCGAAGCAAGGACAGAGTGAAGCCGATATTCGTCTCCCCGGGCCACCAATGCGATATCGACTACAGTCGCGATATTATCGTAAAATGCCTCCGCGGTTTTCGCCTCCCGGAACCGCTTCGACTGGCGCACGCGCTCGCCAACAAATATCAACACCGCTTTGAGCACAATCACAGCAAGGGGCATGAAGATTCGGAGTCATGACGTATATTCTAACGGACAGGAGCCCGCTGCATGGACACGATGGTAAGTGACGAAATACTCCGACGAACAAAATCGCTCTATCCAACGCTCGTGAAGTGGCGCCGCCATTTTCACAGCCTCCCGGAACTATCCGATGTCGAATTCCAAACCACGGCCTTTCTCAAGGCTCAAATTAAGAAGCAGGGTCTGAGAATTCTGCCGATTGATCTGCCCACCGGCCTGCTGGTTGAGCTGTCGGGAAAGGTCAAAGGCCCGACCGTCGCCATTCGCTCCGACATCGATGCGCTTCCGGTCACCGAGCTGAATGCGATTCCTTTCCGTTCAAAAAACGTCGGCATAATGCATGCCTGCGGTCATGATATGCATATGGCGACCGTTCTCGGTGCAGCGACCGTGCTTGCTCAGCTTAAGTCGCACGTGAGAGGCAAGATCCGCTTTCTCTTTCAACCCGCCGAAGAAATGCCCCCGGGCGGCGCCAGGCCGATGATCGAGAACGGCGCCCTTCGCGGTGTATCGCACATTCTCGGACTTCACGTTGACCCCGATATCCCGGTGGGCACAATCGGGCTTCGCGATGGCGCCACGATGGCCTCCGTGTTTGACTTCGACCTGATAGTACAGGGGAGAAGCGGACACGCCGCCAAACCGCATTTGGCGGTAGATGCCATCACCGTAGCAGCCGAGATAATTGAGTCGCTTCAGAAAATCGTGTCTCGCGAGACCGATCCGGTTGACCCGGTAGTCATTACGTTTGGAAAAATATCCGGTGGCCGAGCTCGAAATGTAATAGTTGATGAAGTTCATCTGGAGGGAACCGCGCGCACTCTATCGGCCGCGACCCAGAAAAAACTACCGGCGCTGATTCGGAGGACGGTTGACGGTATCTGTCGGGCGCACGACGCCGGATTCAGACTTCTCCCGATCGCTACGTACCCGGTGCTCAAGAATGACCCGAAAGTGAACAAGGTGCTGGCTCGGAATTTCGAAGCATTGTTTGGCAAGGGTAGGATCAACGTCACCGAGCCGGTGCTCGGATCCGAGGATTTCGCCTGCTATCTCGAGAAAGTCCCGGGCGCCATGTTCCGACTCGGTGTCCGGAACCCGAAAATCAAGGCCGACCAACCCTGGCACTCCTCGCGATTTATGGCCGATGAAAACGCGCTGATTGTCGGCGTCGCGCTGCTTGCCGCCGCTGCCCTCGAGGTTGCTGGAGAAACTGCATGATTACTCGGCTAACTGGTCTCGTCGTTGCCATCACTATCGTGTGTGCAGCTTGTCCTCCTGCTGAAGCTACCCGGCCCAAAGGGCAATCGGTAATCTACGCTGATTTCGGATACATAAACTACATCGCCACCTCGCAGCGGCACGTGTATTTTGCGACTACCAATGGCATCATCGTCTACAATAAGATGGAACAGCACTGGGACCCTCCGCTGACCGGCGCCGACGGCATCGACAATCAGAATATTCGCCGCATCTATGTGGACCGATTTGAGCAGACAATCTGTGCCCAGACCGACGTCGGCTATCTGCAGTACGACAGCATGTTCGGCCAATGGTACACGATTTCGGAACTGCCAAGGATGGATTCCGATGACAGGCATGTCGCCTTTCCCCCAATCATGGTTGTCCCGCAGGGATTTGTGTATATGCCGGGTGGGAACCTTGCCGATGGTTTCGGACGCTCCTTTCCCATCAGCGATATGGTCGATGACGGCACCGGCAATGTCTGGATCGGCACCTGGGGGTACGGTCCGGCGCGGGCCAGCAGCATTTCGAGCCCGATCGATTTCATGCCCTTCGGCCTGATTCAAAATCCGGCCTATACGGTCGTGGCTTCGGATGATTCGCTCCTTTGGATCGGCGGACCAACCTTGACCTCGAACCGGACCGGCATCACCGTGTTCAACCGGGCTGACCTGTCATTTCAGCAAATCGAATCTGGCGCCAAGCTGGATTTTCCACTGGTCGATGTAAATTGCCTGGAGGTCGACACCAACCTCTTATATGTAGGCACCTCTCAAGGTCTGTACGTGTTGGATCGCGACGGCTGGCAAGTGACGGCGCGCCGTGATGCCGGCCAGGGGCTGCCGGACCAGAACGTCCTCTGCCTTAAGAAGGTCGGCGACTCGCTGTATGTGGGGACGGCGCGGGGTCTGATACTTCTGTATCACCATCTCGACTCGATGACCTATATTGCCCCGCGCCAATTTGCCAATCGGATGATCTATGATTTGAAAGTCGTCGATGATTACCTCTGGATAGGGTCCAATGTCGGCGCTTACCGCCTCGCTCTCGGGACCAACCACCTGCAGCGCTTCCAGGACCCGGATCAAATCCTGTTCAACCGCGTCTTTTCCATTTGCCAGTCCGGCCGCAAGCTCTGGCTGTCGTCGGATGCGGGAGCAGTTCAGGTAAATCTTGAGACAGGTGCGACTACGCCCTTTCGACTCCTTTCCAACAATACCGACAGCCGGGCTTTGGCCGCCTCCGACAGCATGGTAGCGGTGGTTTCGGATCGGGGCTTTACAATCATATTCCTCAATCGCAAAAATCCCCTCTACCGGGAATTTAGCGTCGAGGACGGGCTCCCCTCGATTTACGTATTCAGCCTCGTGCTCGACGGCGATTACCTCTGGGTCGGCACCGATAAGGGGCTGTGTCGTTTCTGGTGGAACAACCCGTTTCGAATCGATTGATTCCCGGGTCCTTTCAATATTCGGTTGATTCAGTCTCAAGGTTACGCTACTTTTGGGTCGGACTCTGACCCATCCAGGCGACCGGGACGTTATTGGAAATATGATTCGCGTGCTCAACAATTTCTGGCTCAAGGTAGTGGCGCTCGTCATGGGGTTTCTGCTGTGGTTTCATGTCGCCACCGAGAAAATCTACAATTACCAGTTGACGCTGCCGGTC
>DATKJY010000109.1:0-4885 GCA_035543175.1 Candidatus Acidiferrum sp. | reverse complement strand
GATTGGCCTTGAATACGATCCAATCCCGGGCGCCACGGCCGTCGTCCCAGTGAATTGGTACCCCCTTCACCGCATACCCATCGGCGCTCACCAATTGCGACTCCATCTTGGGAAGCCCAAGCGCCTGGATCTCCGGGAAATATTTCCGCTTCATGGCGTAATGCCATTTGCGCGAAACCTCTTGGATATTATCACCGAGCGTAATCTCAACCACTTGTTCGAAACTGGTGCCCTTCGGCCAGTTGTCGTAAATCTGGGTCAGCTTCCCCGGCCCGTATGTCGAATCGATAAACGCGCAGATCGATTCGCCGAGCTTGTACATGAAATAGGTTCCCTGCACCTGGTACAGTTCGTCGATATCCAGCAGCCGACCGCCAAGCACCATGTCCTTAAGGATCATATCTGCCTCGGTGTCCCATCCCTGTGACCAGTACTCGGCCTGACCCTCGATAAACCACAATGGCGGGTAGCCATAACGGAGGGCGGATTGACGGTCCGTGACTGATTCGAGTTTTGCCGTTTGAAAGACATGCACCATCTCATGCGTAATCACGTGGACGAAATCGAAATACGATCCAAAGTACGGTACTACCACTCGCCCCTTGAGAAACTCAGTGAATCCCCCTACCGATTCCGGCAGCAACCCCGGGACCACGTTTGTCTGTGAAAAGTAGCTGGGCGCTGAGTAGATGATGAGCGGTATCTTGTGCCTGATTTCCTGATTGAATCTGATCGCCATTGTCCGGTACGCCTTTTCCGCGATGTCCGCCGCCATCCGCGCCACATCCACTTCTTCCTTATAGAAGTAAATGCGGAAATGGTCGGTCGTCATGACCTTCCAGTCGAATCGCGTATACTGTACCTTGTTCTTGCCGAAATAAAACTGCGCCTGAATCGCAGCCGTGGACGCCGCAATGAAAACCACTGCGACGATGAGATTCTTGATCAGGATGCGAGCCATAACATTTATAACAACTTCACCGCGCCGAAGGTCGACTTCGGGCTATCTAATCTATATCGGCCGGAACGGGTGCGGACCAAACTACCGTCGAATATCGACTGCCGAGCCGCAGTGAACGCAGCGAGAGCCGTCCAGACCGGTAATCTGGACATGGTACCCTTCGCGCTTGACCACCACCTGGCCGCAATTCGGGCAGGTGGTGTCGGAGCCGGTCCCGGTCATAATGTTCCCAAGATAGACGTATTTGAGCCGCCGATTAGCCAACTCCCGGGCTCGAAGGAGCGTTTTGGTCGGCGTCTGCGGACGGTCAAGACGGTAATCTGGGTGGTAGGCGGAAAAATGGATTGGAATTCGGTCCGATAGCGAAGCTACAAACTCTATAATGCCCAGCAGGTCCGCATCGGAATCGTTTTCGTTGGGGATTATTAAATTGGTCAACTCGAGGTGTGCCTGGCTGGCCGCGGCTCGACGGATGGTAGCTAATACCGGCTCAATTTTCCCCTTGCAGATGCGAAGGTAGAATTCGCGGGTTATCCCTTTGAGATCGATATTGAGAGCGTCGGTCACTTTAAGGAGTTCTTCAAACGGCTCCGGATTGATATATCCATTAGTCACCAGTACTACCTTCTGGCCTTTGGCTCGAAGCAGTGGCGCGACTTCCATGATATACTCAAACCACACCATCGGTTCGGTGTAGGTGAAGGCCACCCCTAACGAGCCGTACCCCAGCGCCGTGGCGACCAGCCGGTCCGGATCGACATAGGTTGTCTGGGCCTGCTTCTGGGAAATCGTCCAGTTCTGGCAATGCAGACAGCCCAGATTACAGCAATTGGGACCGGTAGAGAGTATCTGAGATCCGGGATAAAAATGATACAGCGGCTTCTTCTCGATCGGATCGAGCGCCAGCGTTACCAGCTCGCCATAATTGTTGGTGACCAATTCTCCATTCTGATTGAATCGACACCGACAGATCCCCGCCTTGCCGGCGGTGAGCCGGCACTCCGCCGGGCATAGATGGCAAACAACCGTGCCGCCTTCGGTTTTCTCCCAATATGATGCCGCTTTCTGCATCACTCTCCAGAAATCAGGAATCTCACTGCGCCCGGCAAATCTTCGAACGAACGCCGCTGCCGGTAATATGAACTGCTGCGGAGCCGCTCCTCGCTTTCACGACCGTGCCCGGTCAGAACCAATACGCTGCGGGCTCCGATTGCATCCGCCAGCGCCAAGTCCTCAACTTTGTCACCTACCACTATAGAGCGCCGAAAGTCCACTCCAAGTTCCCGCGCCGCCCGCTCTGCCATTCCCGGCGCGGGCTTACGACATTCACAGGAAATCGCGTATTCTTTGATCGACCCGCCCGGATAGTGTGGGCAAAAATAGATAGCTGCGACTTCAACCCCCTGTCTCCTGAGCATCTCCACCAACCGGGCATTAACCTTTTCTGCTTCCACTTTCGTGAACATCCCTCGCGCAATTCCCGATTGATTCGAAATTACTACCATCCGAAAGCCTGCCGCAGCTGTAGCTTTCAACGCCTCGACTGCCCCCGGCAACAACTCCACCTGATCGGGGTCCGACAAATAATGCTTATCCTCCATTACCGTCCCGTCACGATCGACAAACAGCGCCGGCGCCGTATTGACCGGGCTGGATAACATTTCCCCGGCTACTTGACTGACCATCTCCGGGCTGATGCGGGTAAAACAGTACCGCTCCTCTCGATAGCATGGCTTTTTACCGTGCAACGAGCACGGGCGGCAGAATTCATCAACTTCGACCACTCGATCAAATAACCCTCTCGGTGAGAAACCCAGACTCTGATGCGTCGGCCCGAATATAGCCACCACCGGCGTTCCAACCGCCGATGCCAGATGCATGACCCCCGAATCATTTGCGATCACCAATCTCGCATCGGCTATGACTTTACCGAGGCGTTCAATCGGCACATCAACAAGCTCCTCATACTGATCCCGCTCCAGCTTGTCTTCCAGCTTCACGCGCCCTCGGTCTCCAGAGGTAACCGCCCAGATTATCTTCACGCCCGCACTCTGATTCAGCGCAACAGCTACGTCCGCAAACCGCTCAATCGGCCACTGTTTGTTGGCATGGGCCGCGCCGGGAGCCATCACCACAGAATTTTGCCTTGGCCCATTGGAGCCAATATTCAGAACCGGGCGATTCACGTACACCGGCATTTTCAGTTGCGTGAGAACCGAATTGTACAAGTCGATGGTGTGCGGCCAAGATTCGGGATATGTATGAGTCCGAACAATCCGCTGTCGCTCCAGACGCCGTTTCGGATAGACTAACTTCAGTGTTCCCGACAACACGCGCCTAGCCAGCCACGACCGAAGATTCCCGTGAAGATCGATGATCGTTGTAAACCCCTCCCTGTCCATATCTACCAGCGCCCGGTAATATTCGCTGACTCCGATCTCGTCAGCCAAAGCGATAACCCGGTCTACACCCAGAATCGCCTCCGCTATTATTCGAAATCTACTGCGAGTGAGAAATACTATCTCGCTGTCGGGGTAATTAATGCGAAGGTTGAGCACGGTCGCCGATGTCAGGATGACATCCCCCAGCGAACCCAGACGAATAACCAGGAATCTTCCACTCATCGGCACTGAAGATACAAATCCGGGCATACTGCTGCAAAGCAATACTGGACCGCCGAATACTATCTGATTAGTTGACCTTCGAAGACAAAAAAGCCCCGCGGAGCGGAGCTTTTCAATTTTCCACAATATCGGATTCTACATGACGTTGAAATCGACTCCAAAGAACACGCCATCGTTCCCGTCGATCTGAAACTCCCCGTATAGATCGATCGTCGGCGTGGCCGTCCATTTGACACCGCCGTTAAGACCGGCCCGAAGGTCTGTCTTGGATTTGTCGCCGGCCAGATTGATAGGTAGATCGTAACTGGCCGATTCTATTCGAATATTGAATTTCCCATACGGAGAGAGCGTCCCTCCGCGAGATAGATGGAAGGGGTATGATCCGATGAACTGGGCACCGACTTGAAATACTGATACAGCATCGAGATCGACAAATTCGAAAAACCCGCCCAGCGCCCCGTCGAACGGCGCCCGGCTCCCCTCACCCACATTCCAGAACTGATACTTGAAATCAGCCCCCAGAGTGATTTTGGTGTTGACGTCATCTCTAAATCCGATTTTCAACCTGCCGTCCATGTATTTGGAAAGCCCGTAGGTAAATGTGCCGAAAAACGACGTAGCGTCGGCAAGGCCTACTCCCAACCCGAGATTCCCTCGCCCCTGCCCCAGAGATTGTGCTGTCGTCAGAGCGCCAAACGCGGAACCGAAACCGTCAGCGAACGCGTAACTTGCCACTAGAACGATCAGCGCCGTTGCCAGAATTACCTTTCTCATGTGCGATATCCTCTGTTTTTCGTTGTTTTCGTAGCAGGCGCCGCAAGCTATTGCGAGCCCGCGACGCTGTCAATTTAAAAAGAGCGCACGAGTGCCAGTGCCTCCAGCTCAGCTCATGCGCTTTCGATTGTCAATTATCTTGTACCGCTACAAATGCTTACGGTTCAGATTTGTTTTGGTTTGACGCTCAACTCTGCGGCGCGTTGTGAAACCGGTCACAACCGGTCGAACAATTGAGAGTACTGTGCTGAATCCCAACTTACTGTGCGGCAGACTATGCCGGACCCGTTTTGTCCTCAATCTTCGCTCGTCAAATAACGAATTCCTTCGGACAGAAGTCGATCCCTGTCAAATCCTTTCAAATCAGCCGTCTCCAGAAATCGCCCGAATTCCTCATCGAGCCTCCCGATGGCCGATCTTCCGAACTTCCCGGTGCCTTTCTCACTTGCCGCCCGCTCAAACCGAATATCAAGAGCAAACGATTTCTGCCTTAATTCCGCCAGCGTCTCGGCGGGAATCGTCTTCA
>DATKJY010000108.1:0-7122 GCA_035543175.1 Candidatus Acidiferrum sp. | reverse complement strand
AAGCAGAAACTCAAATTCGAGCAGAACTCGGAGCTCGACTTCTCGTTCGGTATCGAGCAGATGAGCCGGTTCCGGTGCAACATGTTCATGCAGCGCGGTAATGTTGCGGTAGCGATTCGCCAGATTCCGTACGATATCCGGTCATTCGAAGAGCTCGGCCTGCCCAAAGTGATTGCCGAGTTCTCGAAGCTGCCGCGCGGATTGGTGCTGGTTACGGGGCCGACGGGGTCGGGCAAGTCGACGACGTTAGCGGCGATTATCGACAAAGTCAACAAAGAGCGGCCGGTGCATATCATTACGGTCGAAGACCCGATCGAGTATCTGCACCGCCACCAGATGGCGCTGGTGAATCAGCGCGAAGTGTATTCGGATACCATGTCGTTCGCGTCGGCGCTCAAGTATGCGCTGCGTGAAGATCCCGATGTCGTGCTGGTGGGCGAGATGCGCGACCTGGAGACGATCGAAGCGGCGCTGTCGATTTCTGAAACCGGTCACCTGGCGTTTGCGACGCTGCACACCAACTCATGCGCCGAGACGATCAACCGTATTGTCGACGTGTTCCCCAACAACCAGCAGGAGCAGATTCGGGTGGCGCTGTCATTTACGCTTCAGGCGGTCGTATCGCAGACGCTGATTCCAAAGGTGGGCGGCGGGCGCGTGATGGCGATGGAGATCATGATTGCGACGCCGGCCATCCGGGCGATTATCCGCGATGACAAGATTCACCAGATTTATTCGATGATTCAGTCCGGTCAGAAGTACGGCATGAAGACGATGAACCAGTCGCTCGCCGAACTGTACACGTCCGGGAGGATCAGCATCAACGATGCCATGAGTTACAGCCATAATACCCAGGAACTCGGGGAAATGCTCAACCGGCAGAAGTCGCCGGCGTACTCGTGATGAATCGGTCAAGAAAGGATCTGCTATATGGCGGTATTTGAGTACAAAGGCAAGACGCTCGCGGGAGCCGCTGTTCAGGGAACGATGAAGGCGAACAACCGCGAGGAGATGGAACGGGTTCTGCGGCAGAATCGCATCCTGGTATCTTCGATCACCAAGCGGGCTCCCGATATCCAGATCAAATTCGGAACCGGCATAAAGAAGGTCGAGATCTCCCGCTTTACGCGGCAGTTTGCGACCATGATCGGAGCCGGTCTGCCGATGGTGCAGTGCCTGGAGATTCTGTCGAGCCAGTCCGACAGCAAGGAGATGGCGAAAGTCATCGCCCAGGTGAAGGACGGGGTACAGGGAGGTTCGACGTTGTCGGAATCGATGGCCCGGCATCCCAAGGTTTTCGACCAGTTGTACACGAACATGGTGGAGGCCGGTGAAGTAGGCGGCGCGCTCGACGCCATTCTGGTTCGTCTGGCGGTCTATCGTGAGAAAGCCGACCAGTTGGTGCGCAAGGTCAAAGGAGCCATGATGTACCCGTCGGTGGTGGCCATTGTCGCCGGCGGTATTACGGTCGCCATGCTGACGTTCATTGTGCCGGTGTTCGCCAAGATGTTCCAGGGTCTCGGTTCGGAGCTTCCGGCGCCGACGCAGTACGTATTGAATATTTCCAACTTTCTCAAGTCGCATTTCCTCTACCTATTTTTGGGGTTCTTGGGTTTGGTAGTGGCGCTGTTGTACTGGAAGCGCACGCCTTCGGGAGCGCTGACATTTGACAAGATCCTTCTGAAATCGCCGGTGCTGGGCAATCTGGTACGTAAATCATCGATTGCGCGCTTCACGCGGACGCTGAGCACGCTGCTGGCGTCGGGCGTGTCGATTCTGGAAGCGCTCGAGATTACGGCCAAGACGTCGGGCAACCTGGTGGTCGCCAACGCCATCAACAAATCGGTGCTGGCCATTGCCGAAGGTGAGACTATTACCGGACCGCTTAAGGAAACCGGCGTGTTCCCGCCTATGGTGATCCAGATGATAGGCGTAGGTGAAAAGACCGGCGGTCTGGACGACATGTTGAACAAGATTGCCGATTTTTATGACGAAGAAGTCAATGACGCGGTGGCGGCGTTGACGTCGATTATCGAACCGGTCATCATCGTGGTCATGGGCGCTGTCATCGGCGGCATCTTGATCGCGATGTATCTGCCGATGTTCGACATTATCGGTAAGATCGGATAACGATCGGTTTACATGGAGTAAAGGAGCTGTAACGGCGCCGCGTGAGGCGCCGTTAGCTTTATGCAGTTACAGGAACGACTCAAGCGGCTGGGCTGGTTCCTTCCGTTGCGGCTGGCCTCCTACGTCATCCTGCTGGCGGTGGTGGCGTTCTGGATGGGGTACCCGAAATTCCTGCACCTGCAGTTTATCCTCTATTCGATTTGCACGCTCGGGTTCACGGTCGCGATTTCACTGGAGAGGCGATTTAAGGTCACGACCATCACGCAGTCGCTGATTGCGCTCCAGTTCCTGTTCGAAATCACGATCGAAGGCGGCGTGATCTATGCTACGGGCAACGTCAATTCGCCCTTTTCGGCGCTTTTCTTATTGACCATAGTATCGGCGGCGCTGGCGTACCGCCTGGTGGGGACGCTGGTGGTGGCGTCGACTGTCTCGGTCGCGTATGCGTTCATTATCTGGCTCGGTCTAAGTCATACGACCGATACCGAGCTCTCCATGCAGGCGCTGCGGACGATTTTCTCGACGCAGGATTTCGTGTTCTATTCGATTTTTCTCCATATCCTGATTTTCTATTTAGTAGCCTTCATTTCGGGTTATCTGGCCGAGAGGCTCAGTTCTCAAGCGCGCAAGCTGGCGGATGCCTCGCAAGCTCTCAGGCGAGCGAGACTCGAAACCGATGATATTCTCCGACATCTGAATTCCGGCCTTCTGACTGTAGACGCCAACGGCTGCATCATCTATTTCAACCGGGCTGCCGAGCGAATTCTGGGCTATCGCGAGGACGAAGTACGCGGTATGTCATGCGAAACGGTGTTTGCCGAGCGGATGCCGCAGCTTTCGGAGAGCCTGTTGCAAGGCGTTCGATTGGGTATTGAGCATCCGCGTCGCGAGATAGACATTCTCAATGCGGAGCGGGTGAGTATTCCGCTGGGGCTTTCTACATCGATACTGACCGAAGAGGGACGTGTCTTTAGGGGTGTCATTGCGATTTTCTCCGATCTGACCGACGCCAAATTGCTCGAGGCAAAAATGCGAGCAGGCGACCGTCTGGCTGCCGTCGGTGAGCTATCGGCTTCAATAGCTCATGAAATCAGGAACCCGCTGGCGGCGATTTCCGGTTCTGTCGAAGTTCTGGGCAAGGAACTGAAGGTGGAAGGGGAGAATGCGCGGCTCATGGCGCTGATAGTGAAGGAATCGCACAGGCTGAGCAAGATTCTGAGCGACTTTCTCTATTACGCCAGGGTTGGCCGCCCGACTTATGCCAAGGTGGAGCTCTGCCATATTATCAACGATGTCATAGAGCTACTTCGTCACGACGAAGTGCACGGGCCGACGGCGCAGATATCGTTTGACGCGGATGAGGCGGTCGTCTATGTCGTGGGGGACACCGATCTGATTCGCCAGTTGCTCATGAATCTCGCGATCAACGCCTGCGAGTCGTTCGAAAGTCGCGAGGGGCATGTCACCTTCCGCTTAGTATCCGATGTAACCAGTCAATCGGTGACTTTGTACATTCAGGACGACGGCCCGGGCATTCCGGAATCACAGCTCGACCATATATTCGAGCCGTTTTACTCCACCAAAAAGCACGGTACCGGCCTGGGGCTGGCTATCGTGCATCGCATCAGCAGCGCGCTGAAACTCACCTTGGACGTGCACTCCAGAGTCGGTTCCGGCACGACATTTGAGCTCGAGTTTCGCAGATATTCCCAGATCAAATCGCCGGAAGAGAATCACCGTTCGGGTGACCGTCTAACCGTCCCGATCGCCCGCTGAGCTTTTTTGCGCTTGCCTTTTGTCCCCCCGTGTATAACTTAGGTTGCTTATATGAGCCTAATGGAGTGTCCCCTGGTATGCTGCGAACTTTTTTGATTCCGTGTAGTGTTCTTTTAGTCTGTTGTCTGCTTGCGGGCTGCGGTAGCCAACCACCGATGACCGACGAAAACGAGTCGACATTCAAATTCAATGTTGCCGAGGGGGATTCCGGCTACACGCTGTCGGCGCAGCAGTTGTATGATGCGCTGAAGACGAGCGATGTGCAGGCCGCTGGGGGCTATGTCCCGGACACGGTAATCCAGAGTTTCCTCGACAGCATGATTTCGGACACGCTTTTGGGATTTGAAGCCAACACGATCGACCTTCGACACTACTACGAGGACAACTGGACCTACCGACTTCGTTACACCGACGCGTTGTTGCAGGAATACCTGGTGTACCGCGTGTACGACCGGGTGAAGGTCGATTCGAGCGAAGTTCTGGATTTCTACCAGAAGCGCGCGGATCTTTTTCACGTCCCCGAGCAGGTGGAGCTCTCGCATATACTGATCGTCCCGTCGGGGCTCAAAAACGGACGGGATTCACTCTACTACCGCAAGTTGAGCAAAGACGAGTTCGAACAGGAGATGAGGGATTACGCCTTCAATCTCTACGAAATGCTCTGCCTGGGTGAGCCGTTTGCGAATGTCGCCTACCGGTACTCACACGACGACGCTACGCGCGACAAAAGCGGGTACCAGGGCTGGACGGTTCGCAACACCTACCTGGCGCCTTTTGACTCGGTCGCATTCTCCACGAAACCGGGAGAATTCTCCAAGCCGTATCGGGATAAAGACGGCTGGCACATCCTGTATATCAATGATTACCTCCCGGAAGGCGAGCCGCCTATCTCCCGTCCCGAAGTGTACCAGTCGGCGCTGGCGACGTTGAGAACGATCAAATCCAACGATACCGGACGCGTATTGATGGACAGCCTGCACGCCCAGACGAAACTTGAAGCGAACGACAAAATTCTGGATACCAACATTTACAAGGTCGATGACTCGGTGTGGGCCGGGATCGTAAATCAAAAAGACACGTTTGACTGCAAGTACTTGAAGAACCTGGAGGAAGGGTATCGCCAGAAATACAAAGTGAAAAACACGACGCCCGATATGAAGCGTCAGATGCTCAATACGCTGGCCGAGCGGTTCATGCTCCTTCAGGCAGCCGAAGCCGCCGGTCTCGACACTATTCCCAGAATAAAGCAGGAGCTGGCGGGCATCCGCCACACCACCGCCCGGTCGATTATGGAACGCAATTTGTACGATGCAGCCTGGGTGCCCACGACGGCTGCGGTCGACAAATATTATGCCGAGCACCAGAGCCAATTCATAGTCGCCAAGCCGCTCACTGTCCAGCAGATCGTTTGCAGTGATTCGCTTTTTGCGGAGTTTCTGAGGGATCAGGCCGATGCGGGCGTCGATTTTCTCGATTTGGCGCAGAAGTATTATCCCGGAGAGTCATCAGTGAGAGTGCAGTTGGCGGATATGGGAGCGATCGGGCCGAACGATGTTGATTCGGCGTTCTATCTGACGGCTCTCGGCACGCCGGTGGGAGACATATCCCGCCCGGTGAAGACGAAATACGGGTACCAGATTATAAAGGTACTCAAGCACGAGGACAGCCGGGGGTTAGAGCAGGCTCGCGGGGAGATACAGACGACGCTCGCCAATATGCATCGGCAGGAGAAGGCCCGGCAGTTTCGCGAGAGTCTCATCCAGAAATATCACATTCGATTCCCGGGCAAAATAAAATCCGTTCACCTAAAACCGTATTTGGATCGAACGAAGAAGAAATGACCGGAGGTTCTGATACCCCCACCGGCCAAATCAGTTTCGGTCAGGAGCTGGCCCGCAAGGCGACCCACATGGGCGCCATGGTCATTCCCGCGGGCTACTACATTCTCGGCCTGTCCGAAGCAACGGCCCTCGCCATCATGATCCCGATTTTCGTGGCCATGGTGGTGCTGGACGTCGCGCGGCTCAGGGACTGGGCGCTCTGGCGAAAGGTAGCTGCCCCGGTCATATCACCGCTGGTGCGGCCACGGGAGGTCAATGGGGATTTTACGGGGGCGACATACATACTTTTCGCATCCTGCTTCACCATTGCGTTGTACGACAAGCCGATAGCGATCGCATCGCTGGCCTTTATCATTGTCGGGGACACGCTGGCGGCACTAATCGGAAGACGGTATGGGCGACACCGGTTTTATGGGAGCAAGTCAATCGAAGGCTCGGCCGCATGCCTGGCGGGGACGCTCATTGTGGCATTCAGCGTGCCGGAAATCCGGCTCCCAGTGGCCGTTTTCGGCGCTTTTGTAGCAACTTGTTTCGAAGCTTTCACGCTCGGGGTCGATGACAATGTCGCCGTGCCGCTTCTGTCCGGATTGGCCATGACAATTTTTCAGAAAATGTTCTAATCCCGTCAGATTTTTGTGGCATGGGTTTGGGGGTAGGCGTATAATAGTTGTAGAGCGGGAAGCAAGTAAACTCCATTAACCATTGGAGGTGTTAATGTCAAAGGGCAAGGTCAAGTATTTCAATGACCAAAAAGGTTGGGGCATAATCACTTGCTATGACACGTCACAGGATGTCTACGTACACCACACCGCCATTAACATGACAGGATACCGAACGCTCAAGGAGGGGCAGGAAGTATTCTGCGACGTGACCAAGGGCGATCAGGGGCTGAAAGCTCGCAATGTCGTTGTCGCCGGTTAGCCCGCCTACCGGAACAAGTTCGAAGGCCGCTCCGATGAGCGGCCTTCTTATTTTGAGGCCAATGCTTAGGAGATAATCTCCTGTATCGCATCGGGAATTTGCGTATATTCGGCGACATGAAAAATATCGATCTACGCTCCGATACAGTCACGCGCCCATCCGATGAGATGCGGCAGGTGATGGCAACCGCCGAGGTCGGCGACGACGTTTTCGGCGATGACCCAACCGTTAACGAACTCCAGCGATACATAGCCAAGCTCTTCGACCGGGAGGCATCGCTCTATGTGCCTTCCGGCACGATGGCGAATCAAATCTGTTTAAAGACGATCTCGCAGCGGGGTTGGGAATTGCTCTGCGACCGCGAATGTCACGTGGTCAACTACGAAGTAGCAGGGCCGGTGGTGCACTCGCAGTTGCTGGTTAATCTGTTGACTACCGAGCAGGGAATGATCAC
>DATKJY010000107.1:0-4875 GCA_035543175.1 Candidatus Acidiferrum sp. | reverse complement strand
TGCCGAGGAGGTTCCGGAGAATGACGCAGTATAGTAATTGGTCTCGCTGGTACCGTAGAGGTCACCGTAACCACACGAGTAGACGCCGCGGCCGTACCCCTGCAGATTCACGCGTCGGCCATAATTCGAGAAACTGAGCCGCTGACGGTCACTAGCCGACGCAGCCTGGTAGCCGGCTCCGGCCAGGATAGCATGAGAGTTGCGGTAGGTTGTATCGAACAGGTGTGCATAGATGGTCGTATCATCGAAATTCTCAGCGCCGTTACCGGCCGCTTCGATCACGGTAATCCCTTTCGCCCAGGCGTACTGGATGGCGTCGAAATTGTCCTGCCAGTACTCCATGCACACATAGCCAAGTTGGTCAGTGCGAGATTCAAAGTTGTAATGCGGACCCGGAGCGTGAAGCTCGACAAGTATGAGGTCGCCCGGAGTCAAATTCGCGACCGCAATCATGATCGCTTCGGCTGCGGACATCGTGCCAATCGATACCATGCCGATATTGGCACCCGGGCAAATGCCCGTGACGCCGAATCCGTTGTTGGTGGCGATCATTTCACCAAGCACGGAGGTGCCGTGATTGCGCCAACTGATATCGTTGATCATGGTGCCGGCGATTAAGCCGCCGACGGATTTAGCGAGGTCCTCATGAGCCGTCTGCCAGGCGCCTTCGACATCGCAGATCTTTATTCCAGTGCCGTCGCCTCCCAGCAGGGAATTGGCATAATCGGCATCGACACCGCCCGGCGCAACTTCACGGTAATCCTGGTATGGTTGATAATTGGGAGTGGTGGCCGGCTGAGGCTGCACCTGACCGGCTGGCTCGGGGGATGGAGATACGAAAGCGATTTCGACGCTGGAGTCGGCGTTCAGCTGGTTCACCAGAGCTTCCGCCTCGGCGGGCGAGGTGACCTCGACGCGATAATAGCTGTTTAGGTCGGCCAAGTAACGACCGGTCTTGTACTCGAAAACTTCGCGTTGGCGGTCGTTTTGCTCGACAGTCTGCTGATTGAACAACGGTCTCAACTGGGTCGCGGCGTAGGGGGCAAGGGCGTTAGAAGCAGTCGCGATCGAAATTTTCTGTTTCGAGATAAGCCCGGCGGCTGTGAGGCGAACGGAGGCGTTATCTTTGAATTTCACGACGACATGCGAGATATGGGCGACGGGCGAAACCTGTGTCACCTTCGGTTTCACAGCCTCTGTTCTGGGAGCGAACTGGTACGGTGCGGTTGATGGCTGCACCGATGGCGCTGTAATCTGTTTTGAGTTGAGATTGGAAGTCAGAGCCAGAACAGTGAGGATGAGCAGCCCAAGCAGCACAACTCTGCGCGATGTCATGTTTCCTCCGAGCGCGTATGTAAACCTGTTTGTGGGACACTCTCGGTCATAGCCGAGGCAGTCGGTACAGCTATCAATATATCGTTAATCCTCGATTTGTCAACAACTTATCAGTACAACAGTATATCGACAGAATGGTGCCGACAGTTCAGGAGTAAACGCAGAAATCGCGTCAGCCGAGGCGAAGTTTGCCGTTAATCTTGGGGACCTTTATCGGGTACTTGCCCGAGAAACAACCGGAGCAGAAATCCGAATCCGGCAAAGACGGCATCGACAGCATCCCCTTGAGCGACAGATAGCGAAGTGAATCGACTTCGAGATATTTCTCGATCTGCGCCACGGTCATATTTGCGCCGATCAACTCCTTTCGGGTCGGCATATCGATACCAAAAAAGCACGGGGAGATAATCGGCGGCGAAGAGACGCGGAAATGCACTTCCTTGGCGCCAGCGTCGCGAATCATCTTGACGAGTTTTTTCGAGGTGGTGCCGCGCACGATCGAGTCATCGACTACCACGACGCGCTTTCCTTCAATTACGCCGCGCACCGGATTAAATTTCACTTTGACGTCAAGATCCCGAATACTTTGAGTGGGATCAATGAATGTGCGACCGACATAGTGATTGCGAATGAATCCGATCTCGAAACGAATACCGGATTCCTCGGCAAAACCGAGGGTCGCAGTGTTAGCCGAATCCGGGATGCCAATAACGATATCGGCATCGACCGGATGCTCGCGGGCCAGCAATCGCCCGAGACGGCGGCGGACCTTGTCGACATTTTCCCCGAAGATTTTGGAGTCGGGACGCGAGAAATAGATGAACTCAAAAATGCATAGGGCAGGGTGAGCTTTGCGCATGGGGCAACCGCGAGTCAACCCCTTGTGCGTGATCTCGATAACTTCACCGGGTTCGACATCGCGAATGTACTTCGCACCGATAATATCGAAAGCGCAAGTCTCACTGGCGACGACCCAGGCGTTCTTGAACTTGCCAAGGGCAAGGGGGCGGAAGCCGTGGGGGTCACGAGCGGCAATAATTGAATCCTCAGTCAGAAAGAGTAGCGAATATGCCCCTCGAATATGGGACAGCGCATCGCAGATTCTCTTTAGCCGGCTGTCCTTTTTGGAGGTAGCGACCAAATGAAGGATAATTTCAGTATCGGATGTGGTCTGAAAGATTGAGCCTCGTGAGTCCAGACGATGACGTAGTTCGAAGGCATTGGTGAGATTACCGTTATGCGCCAACGCCAGCGTGCTGGAGCGGTTCGTTATTAGAAACGGCTGAATATTGGTAAGGGACGACGCACCGGTCGTGCTGTACCGATTATGGCCGATGGCGATATCGCCGGTGAGCTTCTCAAGCGTCTCTCGGGATGAGAAAAC
Organism: Candidatus Acidiferrum sp.; assembly: GCA_035543175.1. Classification (GTDB taxonomy): domain Bacteria; phylum Zixibacteria; class MSB-5A5; order GN15; family FEB-12; genus DATKJY01. Next base: position 2,156 of record DATKJY010000107.1, on the reverse strand, counting down.
GTCGGCCACCTGGCCCATCCCCTTGTGGAGATGGATTACTCCCTTGTCAGAGGTTACGATGCCCGTAGATTCGTGGCCGCGATGCTGCAAGGCATAAAGGCCAAGATAGGTTAACTCAGCGGCTTTTGAGTTTCCGAGAATCCCAAACACGCCGCACTGGTCGTGAATCATTCCTTCCGACATCCTGTTCTTACCTCCAAGGTCCGGCAAGAAAAACACGTAAGATATCGGCCCTTGTTTGATTGTCAACTGATACTCGCAAATAGTCAAGAGACAATTATGAACGAAAATGCATGGACGAATCACAAAATAGGTCTTGTACCTTCTGTGAACAGTGAAATAGGTTGGATAACTGACTGATTTTACTGTATCTTAGGCGCTACTGCCTCGTTACTTCGGGAATTTCACGATTTCGAGCCGGAATTGCACTCCGTTTGCTGAAAGGCATACTGGATAAGATAGTTGCGCTATGATCAACGACTACCGGGATAGATACGATATTCTCAGACAACTGGCCGTGGCCGGTACTGCCGGGGCGGAGCTGCAGGTGACTGCTACGACAGCACTTCGGCAGGCTTCCAAGCTGGTAGGTCTGAAAGCTGCCGCCGTTTATCTCTGGGACGAGAAGCAGGCTGTGAACCTGTCAGTCAGTCACGCCGAATCTGAGACCTATGCCCAGAGACTGAGCGGCATCGAGAAGGAATTGTTCGATGGGTTGCGGCGAGAGCGAAAGCTGGTTTCGGCGTATATGTCGTTCGACGGGGATCCGGCGATTCAGTCGTTTACCCTGCCGCTTAGACATGGAAGGAAGATTTTCGGCGCCGTTATCGGTATCAGCGAGGGAGAAGAGCGGCTGGTCAGCGAGGACCTATTTCTCGAGGCACTGAGCGCGGCTATGTCGTTGAACGTACTGGCGCGGGAAATCGGTCATGAAAAGGCGATCTCCAGAGAGATGCTGGACAAAGAACGGCTGGGCGCCGTCATGGAGACGGCGGTCACGGTGAATCACGAGATTAATAATCCATTGACCGCCATTCTGGGCAATGTCCAACTGCTCTTGATGAATCGCAAGGACCTCGATGATGAGCTGGTCGCCAAACTCAAGACTATCGAGGCGTCCGCTCTCAAGATCAAGGACGTCACCCAACGCCTGCTGAGATTAACTTCGGCCCGTTCGGTTGATTACACCGAGGGGACCAGCATGCTCGATCTCGGCGACGATAAAGAGTAGTCGGCCTTTCAGATCTTCTCCAGTACCCCTTATTTCAACACCCAATTCACCAACTGAGCCATGGCGCCGGGGACCTTGTTGATGATATCGGTGCCGTGGTTGTCGCCTTCGAACGTGACCAACGTGCAGTGATCCTTATTAAGGTCCGCCAGGTATTGCGAGCTCTCGAGGGAGTAGCTGTCTCCTTTGGAGACATAGATCAGCATATCCCCTTTGTAGGCCTTAACGGCGCCTTCGGGCTGCAAGCCGTGGTAGTCTTTCCCCGGCGACAGCATCACCACTTTCTTGACGTTCGGCAGCAGGGAGGTAAGCATGGCGGCGCTATTGGCGCCGATAGAGGCTCCTATAACGATGATGTTGCTGGTATCTATGTGGTACGACGTGTCGGCGATTACCTGGGTGATCATGGCCCTGACATCTTCCGGCATTTTGGCAAATTCCTCCTCGCCCATAGATTTGGCGTCCAGCGTGGCGGCGCCGCGCTGGGTCGATTTGCCATGACCGCGCATGTCGAGAGTCAGAAGCACGGGAAGGGTAGGATGAGCCGGGTTTTCCTTGGCGGCACGGTGAAGGGCGAGACAAAGCGTGTTATAGCTGATGTGGGTGTTGGCCATCATAGGGAGCATGACTATCAAGGGGGCTTTGCGGTCGAGACTCGATTTCTGAAGGACGCCAAAGAGCTTCAGTGAATCAGCCGTCAGCACCTGGACCGTGCTCATCACCGGGTGCTGTTCCACGGGCGTCCCGGCCTGTATCATTGCGGCCTGGAGTGTCACAGACAGAATCAAGAACGGGATTTTCATACTCACCTCTCAGAAACTCATGTGAAGGTCTAACCGATTAAACAAAAAACGGCGGCCTGGGAGCCGCCGTCAAGTACTGAAAAGTCAAATCTTAGAGGTAATTGGTCTGAAAATCGTTGATT
>DATKJY010000106.1:0-3711 GCA_035543175.1 Candidatus Acidiferrum sp. | reverse complement strand
CGAATGCACGCGAACTCGACACGACCATTGTGCGCCGTTCGCGCCTGATCGCCGACTCCACCGAGGCCTGTTTGAAAGAGGCTGGTGACGTGATGATCGCGCTTCAGGAAGGGCTCATCACGGCTTCGCATATTCAGGCGGACCTGGGAGATGTGGTATTGGGCCGCAAGCAGGGTCGCACCAACGCTCAGGAAATCACTTTGTTCAAATCGAACGGCCTGGCGATTCAGGATACCGCGACGGCGAAACTCGTGTACGATGCGGCGATGAAGGCCGGAGTGGGTAAAGAAGTCGTCCTGTAAGCGCCGAGCGTTCAGCGCCGGAGTTGCCGCATGCGAACCGCGTACGCAATTGGCAGCAGGAAGAGCGTGAAAAGCAGGACCACGATGGCCACACGTCCGGCATCAGCAGTCGGTGCCGCCGCGAGATAATCCAGCGCCGGCAGATGGTTGACGGGGCCGAGATACCAGAGAAAGACATAGAGAATTTCAAACAGTTGATTCCCGCCGCTGAGAGCGCCCAGAGTGAACGCCATCGCAGGAATGAAAAGCGCGGCACTCCCCAGGGCCGCGAAGTACGCAGTCTCACCCGCGACCAACGCCCGCATAAGCGCTCCGCAGATAGCCACTAAACTGACCAATACTCCAGCCACAAGTTGGGCCGGCAACTGTCTGCTCAGCGGATGCACCGATGAAAACACCAGCGACTCGGTGCCGAACATCTTCTCCCTTGCTCCCATTGAAGACCAGGTTACCAGCGGCCAGACCATCGCGGCCGGGACGATATACTGCTTGAGCACCGGATACGGAACCAGCAGTTGAGCTACGATCAGGCCGAGCGTGACAATATGCCATTTCCAGGAAAGGCGTCGGAGGAGAAGTCTTGTCTCGGCAATCAGCAAGGTCAGGAAGTTGAACTGAACGGGCACACTGAGAATTTGCAGCATGGCAATGACCTTCGATGCTTGCGTGCGCCCCTCACGTGAGTCATCCGTGTTCCGTTTGCGTCTTCCCTGCCGCGCAATCGCTACGCCGGAGAATCGGTCGAAAAAGGGCGTGGCGACCGTAATGATGACGGCGGCAAACAGCAGGTAGCCCAATCGGGGGAGGATTAGGTCAAGCGTCCAGTCTATACCTTCCCAGCGGAAGAGAGGATATGCGGCTACGTTCTCGCTGGTCATCGACACGAAACCCATCGTCAAATGCCCCCCAGCCTCGGGATTGACCGCCCGGGCTGCAGCCGACATGCTGGACGTTACCAGGTTGATACCAATCGGGTCAAACAGCGGGCGTTTGACCATCAGCGGCGTCGTCATAAACTGGGTCGCGAGAAAGAAGTACACGAAGTTACCGATAGCGCCGCTCAGCGGGCGGATCACCTCAAACAGGACCGCCAGTGACGACACAACAAATATGATCGGCAGCGTGATGAACAGAAACGGCGCCACCAATTGCCAGGGGTGCAATTCCCACGCGAGACTTCCGGTGAGCTGCATGACCAATGCTGCCAGCAAGAGAACGACCATCATCGAGGTCAGCGTAAGCGCGTTGCTGATCGCTTTGGCAAACAGGTAAGCACAATTGCTCAGCGAGGTGGTCGCCAGTATCTGGCCGACACCGGTCAGGCGATCGCGACGGACGCTTGTCTTCACAAGATAGAAGCCGACCAGCATCATGAGCCAGGTGGTGGCGGTGGCCATGACGCCGCCAACCCAAGCGGAAGTCGGCACACCCCGGCACTTGCCCGGATAAACGCCGTACTTGCCGTTGATGACCAGAAATCCGAAAAAGACAATAAACGCCAGCATCACCAGATAGCTGTAGCGACGCGTGCGTTCGCGCCAATCGGCAAGCACCAGTTGCCAAAACCGGTCGATCATGCCGCATGCCCGTTATTGCGGTGACGATTCAACGTGAATAGATAGGCATCCTCCAGGGTCGGGGTTACGGAGCGAGCGTCGGGACTCGGCCGCGTTTGGGCAACGACCCGCACTTTGACCCCATCGCCGGTTCGCATCGTGCCGCTAATGAGATGTTTGCCTTTCAAATCTGTCAGCTCGGCACTCGGAACGGTCATTTCCCAGACATGCTCCTTCACCAACCCAAGCAATTGCTCGGGCGAGGTACGGGTGACGAGTTGTCCTTTATTCACGATGGCAATGTCGTTGGCAGTTGCTTCGATATCGGAGACGATATGGGTGGAGAGAATAATCACGCGGTCGCCGGCCAGCTCCGTCAGAAGATTCCGGAACCGCACGCGCTCTTCTGGGTCCAGACCGGCCGTTGGTTCATCGACGATTAGAATGCGCGGATCATTGAGGAGGGCTTGTGCGATTCCGACCCGCTGTTTCATGCCGCCGGAGAACGAACCGAGCGGTCGCGTGCGGACGTCGGAGAGATTGACAAGATCCAGCAATTGATTGATTCGAACGCGACCGCTCTTTCCCGCTATCCCTCGGGCTGCGCCCAGATAGGTCAGGAACTCAAGCGGACTGAGATGGGGATAAATCCCGAAATCTTGCGGCAGATAGCCAAGCTCTTTTCGAATGCGATCGGGAGTGCGCGTGATATCGACACTGTCCCACATGATGCGACCGGATGTTGGTTTGGTGATGGTGCTGATCATGCGCATGAGGGTGGATTTGCCGGCGCCGTTCGGACCGAGCAGACCGAGGACGCCGGAAGACAGATCGAGCGAGAAGTCACGGACCGCCCAGACTTCCCCCTTGTAACGTTCACTTACTCCGGATATCGTTAGAGCCAATGCTGTTCCTTTCCCGAACCCCAAGAGGGATCGAAATCCTGCCACCCACTTATGAATGATCGTTCGCTCATTCTATGTGACAGTATTCGCGATCCAAGGTTGCAGCGTGTCCGAAAAAGCCGGAACCCTTGATGAGCATGGTGCGACTGTAACAAAGTGTACTTGGCGGACCCACTCTAATGCCTCTAACTCATTACACGACAGGCGAAAATGCAAGCGACGTGTAGACACTGACACATCTGTTACATTTCTCTTTGTCCGGGGAAGTCGCGTTGGACGTATAACGGGTAGCAAAAAATTACCTACCGTAATGTGCATTTTGAAGGGCGCATGTGTGTGCTTCCGAAAGGAGGTGAAGCAGATGAAGAAGTTAGTCCTCACGACATTTGTTCTTTTCGTTTTGGTTCTCCCCATTCTGGCCGCTGACAACGAGGACAATATGAAGCCGACGTTGTATCTGGGCGGCGGGGCGAGCATTCCCACCGGGACATTTAGAAGTGATTTCAAAACCGGGTTCAATCTCGGCGGAGGGGTCGGTCTACAGTTAAACTCGATGTTCGAAGTGATCGGCCGGCTCAACTACAGCCGATTCCCACTCGATCAGACGAAGTTCCTGGCGAATGAGGCTTCGGGGACGACCGTCGACGGCGGCGCAGCCAAGATTCTCAATATCGCCGCCGAGCTTCGGTACTACATGCCGACCAGCATGGCTCGTCTCAGACCTTATCTGCTTGGACGGTTGGGCGCCGCTCATTTGACACAGAGTGATCTGACGCTGACACAAGGGGGCCTGATGTCGACCACTTCCTATCCCGGCAGTACCAAATTCACCTGGGGTCTGGGCGCCGGCACCAACATTGCCTTAAATCAGAATCTGGCTCTCTGGATCGAAGGGAAATTTGACGGCGTGAACACGCCGATCGCGAAGACCGACTACGTGCCGATACA
>DATKJY010000105.1:0-5625 GCA_035543175.1 Candidatus Acidiferrum sp. | reverse complement strand
GGTCTGGGCGCCGGCACGAACATTACACTGAATCAGAATCTGGCTCTCTGGGTGGAAGGGAAATTTGATGGCGTGAATACGCCTGTCGCGAAGACTGATTACGTGCCGATACAGGCCGGGCTTCGATACATGTTCGGCAAGAAATTATGAACCCCGCTCACTAGAGAGAGACTGCCGGGTGGCCGCGGGCCCGGCAGGCACTCTGAGGAGTCAGTTATGAATGGATTCAATGTCTCCCGAGCATATTTGAAGGCGGTCATGGTGCCGCTGGACGACGCGGAGCATTCCCGGCCCCCGCCGCGAGTTGGCGTGAACCGCCAACAGACGAAAATGCTAAGCGCCTTTTTTCATGGCATCGAGAAATCTGGACCGAAGCATATCCGACATCAGGGATCGTTTCACGGGGGGAAGTTTCAAGAAGCCGCCGACAAACGCCCGCATGAACTTGTGTGATACGCGCCCGGGGTCCTGGAAAATGAAATTCTGAAGATTCCCGCGTTCAAGACACTGAAGAATTGTTCGCTCGAACATCGTATCCGGGTGAAGCACTTTCTGTTTACGACGCGTCAACGTCATGGCGCCGGTCTGGCATTTGAGGCCGCAGACGCCGCAACCGATGCAGATGGATTGATCGATGTCCGGGCCGCCGTCGTTTTTCATGGCGATGGCGTTAATCGGACAGACCTGTGCGCAGACGCCGCACTCGGAGCAGACGGTATCATCGGAATCGGCGATGTAGCTCGATGTCACGACAACTTCGGGCATGCCGAGCTTGCTGATTCCCAGGAGCACGTTGCAGCAGCAACTGCAACAGAAGCAGATGAAAGAGATATCTTTTTGCACGTTGTCGGCGCACATGACCAGGCCGAGGTCTTTGGCCCGCGCCAAATTATCGAGCATTTCGCTTTTGGTAACTGCGCGCGCGAAATTGTGACGGATCATGAAGTCGGTGGCGGGGCCGAACGTGGAGCAGGTTTCGAGCGGGATATCGCATTTCTTCAACCCGGCGTGGAGCTTCTCGTGGCGACAGGAACAGATGCCGATCGCATATTTCGAGTGGCTATCGATGATGGCCGAAGCCTTTTCATAATCCAGTATTTCGATATGCTCATCCGGAGCGACAGCTTCGTCGTGCGGCAGGGTCCGGAGTGGTCCCACTTTCTTGCCGCGGCCGACATTGGCGCGCCAGAACGACGTATCGTTGGACAGGTAGTCGACAAATTGACGGGCCAGCTGTTTAGCGTCGAGTCGGTCATCGGTCCGCATCATGGTGAATTCGAAAATCCCGACAACCATAGGCGAAAGAATGTACTGGTATTTGTCGCCGGTCCAGACATCGATCACCAGCCCTTTGAAACTCATCTGTTCGATGAGCTTTTCGAGTTTCGCTTTCTCGAAACCGGTGATTCGCTCGATTTCGTCAAGAGGGTGCAGACCGTACGGCATGCGAATGGCGAGCTCGGCTTCTTCGGCGGTGTAGAGTTCCTTGAGGAGGGCGTAGAGACGGTCGTTCCACGGCGCGCGCATAGTGAGGCCGTCGAGTTTACGGCCGAGCGTGCGATACAGATCTTTACCGACCAGATGTCCCATAGAATACCTGTACGAAGTATACCAGTAATATGATGCGAGATTTGCAGAAGGCAAGGACAAAGTTGTCGATTATGCGGGCTGGGGATTTCGATTTTAACGGGTGGACGTTTATCAGGCCGGGTCGCGAAATAGTCTTGCCGGCCTGATTTGAGGTACTTATCGGCTTTTCATGCGCCTGCGATCGCGGAATCCCGGTCTCCGGGAAGCTCCTCCCGGACGCGCGGGTGATCGCGACGGTCGCGGCTGTCGGGAATATTCCATCGGCCGAGGCGGTTCCGGTGGCTGGATGGGGGTGCGGTCCGGAGGCAGCGCCGGCACTTTGGTAACGGGCAGCACCGTGCGGATCAAGTGCTCGATAGCCTTCACATCCCGTCGCTGGTCGAAGGTGGCGAAGGACACCGCCCGACCGGCTCTTCCGGCGCGTGCCGTGCGACCGATACGATGAACGTAATCCTCGGAGTTCGACGGCAGATCGTAATTGACCACCAGCTCTATCCCGGAGACATCGATACCCCGCGCGGCGATATCGGTGGCGACGAGTACGCGGTACTTGCCGGACTTGAAACCTTCAAGTGCCTCACGGCGCTGGGATAAACTCCGATTGGAATGAATATCGGCCGCCGTATGCCCCATCCCCTTGACCTGACGGGCCAGTTTCTTGGCGCCGTGCTTGGTGCGCGTGAAAACCAGAACCGGACCGGGACACTGGGCCAGCAACACTTCGAGCAGACGCGACTTGGCTTCCTTGGCGATGAAAAACAGCTCCTGCGTTACTTTCTCAACCGTGGTGCCGGACCGGGCGATTTCGACATGAATCGGAAGCTCCATGTGTTTGCGGGCGATTGCCACAATCTCGTTGGGGATGGTGGCCGAGAACAGCATAGTCTGCCGTTTTTTCGGAACTACTTCGAGAATGCGGTTGATCTGCGGCGCAAAGCCCATGTCGAGCATGCGGTCCGCTTCGTCGAGCACGAGAATGGAGATATCGGACAAGTTGATGGTGCGCTGTTCCAGGTGATCGAGCAATCGTCCCGGCGTGGCAATGATGATGCGCGGTTTCTTTTCGATTGCCTGGCGCTGAAGGGTCATCGAAGCGCCGCCGATCAGCACGGCCGTGCGAAGCGAGAGTCGTCGGCCCACCGCCTGCAGCGACTCATCGACCTGAATGGCCAATTCGCGAGTCGGCAGGAGTATCAGCCCACGCCCTTTGATCTGCGCCAGCCGCTGTATCATAGGAATACCGAACGCCAGCGTCTTGCCGGTGCCGGTCTGGGCGATGGCGATCAGGTCTTTGCCTTCGAGGCCGATCGGAATGGAGCGGCGTTGAATCGGGGTAGGCTCGGTGAAGCGGAGACGGTCGAGCGATTCGAGAAGGCCCGGGGCGATGCCGAGTCCGGTAAATCCGGTGTGGGATGAAATGTTGGGTGTGATGGTCACTTTGGCGGAGTCGGGTTGAAATGCGTTACGCAGTCGTTTGAACACTAAGGGCGAATTCCTCTCTGTGAGATGATGTCAGGAAGCGTTATTGGATCCTTGTACCCCGCAATAGACCGGAAACGGGGGCGGAAGTCAAGGGAAATAGGAAGGGGGCCAGGCCTGCAGATCAGGTCCCGGACACGAATTAGAGCGAGAGAAACTGCGACGAAAGGAATTGACTTCAGACTACAGCAGTTTCGAGTGATTGACCGGCTGATTCAGGGCCGCGGCCAGTTCCTCGGGTTTTTGCGAACCGATCAGGAGTTGTCTGCCGTTGGTGAGAATCAGTCGCACGCCGCGTTTGCCGCGGACAGTATACGCGATGCCGCGGCCAATTCCCCAGCGTATCCCCCAGCCGCCGTATTCCAGTATCGGGTGATATTCGCACGCCTCGAACGATTCGATATTGACGCGCCTGACAACTCGGCGATAGATCGGGAAAAACCGAAGCACGACCCGGTCATTTGTTACGGTCGTAGTCAGCGACACCGAAAGCATGAACAGCGGAACAAGTGCGCCAATCACTATAATTAACATCCACAGGACGCCGGTGGGGACGGGATGATTGCCGACTGGTTTTCCCAACACGATTTGCTGTATGAGCATCCAGAGAGCAAAGGCGATCATGACCGCTATCAGAGCCAGTATCCACCATTGTCGAAAGCGCTGGACTTCTTTAAACAGGGGTTCCATATCTATTTTCACCGGAGTTAGAGGTTTACGGGTGTCTCAATATAATACTCCGGCCCCGGCAGGATATTCGAATTCTGATAACCAGTCGAGCGTCAACAAGTTAAAACCGTCCTATCTACTTATAAAACTCCGCGTAATACTTCCCTATCGTCCCGGCGCCGAGCTCGCGGGAGCGAATTACGCGCACCAGAAACTGGTCGAATCGTTCGTGTTTGGCGTTGTAGTTCTCCCGCTGGATCACCTGATACAGCGCGATTGCGAACATGTGCATGCCGTCATCGCTTTGTTTCCATCGGGCGCGTGCATTGACGGACACACCGAGCTTTTCGCCGATTATCTGGTCGAGCGCTTGCACACAGTCTTCTTCCATGAATCCTTCAAACGAATTGTAGCCGAACGACGGGTTATGATTCGTCACCTTGTCCATTAAAAGCGAATCGGACTTGAGCGAATTGAAAGCGTCGGTCAGATCTTTGTTGCCTTCCAAGTGATATGGCGGATGCATCATCTCGTGAATGGCATTGCGGATGACAATACTGAACGGCCAGGCGATGTCGGTCAAGAAGCGCATCCCGGTGATTTTGATTCCGTGCGGCTGCGAATAGGTGAGCATGTAAACCGTTATCCTATCCGATGACAGAGGCGTGCCGAGCATCGTCTCAATCTCCGGCACGATGTTGTATTTGGGAAGCTCCGCTTTGATCGAATCGATCTTCGCGGTCACTTTCGGCAGGCGATTTTGCCGCCAGTAGTCCTCGAACTTTATATCTTTGAGGAAATGAAAAATAACGCCGAGGTCCCCCTTGACGCTTTCAAACAGTTTCCAGTCGTCATCCGAATAGTACGTAGTCTTGCGAAGATTGGCCTGCATTTGCGATGGGTCCTTCAATGTCGCAATCAGATCATCCAAAGTTGAATCGTCAGTGGCCGAGAGATAAAGGCAGAGAGATGCCGAGATAATTGACTGGGCCTCGTCTTTGACTTTCCGTTTCAGATCCGTCAGCGCGGCGATCGCGGCCGGAGTGAGTTTAGGCTTGAACACGGCGTATTCATCGGAGTAGTATTCCATATAAAACGGATCGGCCGTGAGCGTGTTGAGCAGGCAGAGGGCGTCGAACGCCATCGAAGGCTGGATGTCCCACTGAGTCGTCTGGTGAAACTGCGGCGGCGGGGCGGCGGTCTGGAATGTGTATTGCCCGAGACACTCAGAATGAGCGGCCAGTAGAAGCGCGATGGTCGTGCTTATTGTGATCGCGGATAGTCTCATCACGTTGTCAATCTCCTCAAACCAAACAGTGTAATCAGATCGGCGCAGCCTACAGTCCGCGTTCCGTTCTCGCGTAAAGCATTACGAGACTGTACGACGTCACCGCCACAGGTTGTTGCCTTCGGTCGAGATTGAGGTCGCGAATGCAAACCTTGACCCGGAATTTCGGGGCCGACGCCGATGCGGTCATCACTTCCGGCGGTACGCCTTTCGTCATGAGGCTGTCATAGCGGCTCAGCAGCTTGTCAATGATCGGCCGAAGGCTTACAACTGCGGTATCTTCTACTTTCCCGCCTGCTCGAAGTTCTACGATCATGGTGTCCAGTCCTTTGCTGACCCGATAGCCGATATCGGAACCCTCAAACGGTTTGCTGCCATCTCCCTCGTTCACAAAATGACCGGGCAGCAGGCGATCGTAACCTTCAATCGGCATAGACTGCGTGCGATCGGCTTCGAAATTCACCCACCGCGCAGAAGGAGTGGAATATGCCGTCACAAACTCCAGGCCCATCAGGCCGGCGACAACCGAAGGTTCTACGAATTCCTGCGTCAGGGTCGGATCCTGCCGAAGACTGTGCTCCGGCCCGAACCAGGGCTGG
>DATKJY010000104.1:0-6809 GCA_035543175.1 Candidatus Acidiferrum sp. | reverse complement strand
CCGACCTGTATGTCCTGGCGACCGCAGGCAAGAAGTCGACGGAGCAAAAGCCGGGAGAACAGAAGCCGCCCGAGCAGAAGACTATGCCTCAGATGCCGCCGGGCATGGGGCACTGAGTAGTTGTGGTCCGGGGGTGGCCCTCATCCGGTCTGCCTTCGGCGGACCACCTTCTCCCGAAAGCGGGAGAAGGGAGACATCGTCTACTCGATCAGGCGCGATAGCTAGATCTGGAACGTAGGGCAGAACCGCCGCTGGTTCTGCCTTTGACTGCTGCCGGGTCACACCACGCGAAGCGCGTGGCAAGACCCGGCAGAACGAAACAACGAGAAACCCGCCACACGAAGTTGCGTCGGGTCTTGACCTCGCTTCGAGGTTGTGACCCGACGCCTTGACTAATTTCATTCCCGCGTAGGCAGGGATCCAGAGAGGTAGGTCGGGCCTACGGGGGCCCGACACGGCGAGGTGTCCCTACTTCCTCCTCACATACGCCACGGCCGAATCCAACACCGGATCTCTGCCGTCCCGAATGTCCTCAATCGTCGGCTTGACCAGAATTCCTGGATGTACGCCCACGCCTACATACTCCTTACCATCGGGATACTGGCAATGCCTGATGCAGACGCGGGCGTTGAGGTTTCCGGGCAATCGGAACGACAGTGGCTGACCTGTCGACCCGGCGCTCGGTTCACCGACCATAACGCCGCGCTTCATGTAATCGAATGCGACCAAAAAATCTTCGGCGGCCGAACCGGTCATCGGACCTTCCAGAATGGCGACCGGTCCTGTAAAGAGTCTCGCGCCATTGGGTGGGGACTTGTAGGTCGAAGTGTCCCACTGAATACCTCCGGCGAGATATCGCCGCTGAGATGAGTATACCCGTTGCTCGGATCGAAGTGTCCCAAAACTGCGGTCGGTCAGATATCCGAGTATCTTGTAGCCCACGCTTGAATTGCCGCCGCCATTCTTTCGGACGTCGATCACGAGCCCTTTCGCTGTCATGATCTGCGGGAAAAGCGAGTCAAACGCCGCAGCTACGGAATCGCTACCGAACGTGCGGATATTCACATACGCTACATCCCCCTTGAGCATTTTGAACTCAACCGACGCCAAAGGAGGGGACTCTTCGTCTCTGCGTGCTTCCACTCTCAGAAGATGATTTTTCTCGTCGCGAAGCGTCAGCAGTACCGGTTTGTCACGAGGGCCGTCGAGGAGATACATCGTGTATGCCTGACTTATCAGGCCCTGCGGTGTTGAGACAGACAGGTACGGAATGACAAAGCGCTCTGCGTATTCTTTCACCGGCACACTGTCGATCTCGACGACCTCCATACCGACGCGAACGCCGCGTTTTTTGAGCGTGTCTGACAGGAGCCTGGTTATGATGACCTTGTCTTCGACTAATTGCGTCCGAACTCCCGGTATATCCCAGACCTGGTCATACAATTCGGGCGGCGGATTGACGCCGGTATGGCCGTCCTTGAGAATTGCACAGAACGAACACAGAACTCGGTAATATTCAAGCGTCGACTTGGTTTCGGAAACCTTAGGAAGGTACGCAAGGTAGAGGCTGTCGAAATTCAGATTCGGCACCTTATCGAAGTGCACGAAATTCAGCTTGAACTCCATCCAGAGCTTGGCCAGGCCGGCAAGCTTTTCCTCGTCGGAGATATTCTCGCGATAGGGGGTGGCCAGAGCCGGCCCATCCCAGAACTCCTTCTCACGCTTCATGCGCGCAACCAGGGTCTGGTATCGCGGGTCGTTTCGAATGAGATCGAGATCGGAGTCCACGCCGACGTGTTCATAATCGTAATACCCGGCCGACACGGACTTATCGAGATAGATCAGCGCGCTGTCAGGGTTCCCCAGCAATGAATGGGCGCAGGCCATGTTGTAAAGGATGCCAGGCCAATCGAACTCATTCTTGCTCATGTCAGGTGTGTTGTAGAGGTCGCGGAGTACAGTGAGAGCCTGTTCGTATTGCTTCAATGGCCAGAGCCGGGCGATCTCCTGCTGACCCTGGCGCAGAACATCCTCGACACTCCGAGCAGTGTCCTTTTGCTGGGCGAAAGTCTGGGACGATAGAACGCAGAGCAACGCGATGCAAATAGCGCGAATCATGTCTCCTCCATTCAGTGGCGATCTTTTCATTAATTGCCAAAAGAAGTTTGATACGGAGGCCGAAGTCAAGCGGCAGGATAAGGGGTGGGCCATGGGATATGGCGGGACGGGACCGCGACTAGCTTTACCGAGTTCGGCTGTCAGGTCACAACCGCCTTCGGCGGTCAAGACCTGACAGAGCGGGGAAGATGTCAGGATTAGCTCGGATCGGCGATCACCAGCGCGATGGCGAAACCGTCGTACCCTTTGCCGCCGACCGTTTGTATCTCGGTGGCGCTGACTCTCGGTTCGGCCGCCAGCAGGTCGTTAAATCGGCGAATCCCTTGGACTTTGGCGTCCTCGCTGGCCGGGTCCGTCACCGCACCTTTGCGGATAACATTGTCGGCGATAATGAGTGTCCCCCTGCGGGCGAGCTTGAGGGACCATGTGAAATAATCCGCATAGCCCGGTTTATCGGCATCGATAAAAATGAAATCAAACGGCCCCCGTTTTTCTCTGACAAGCTGGGCGAGGCTCTCAGTGGCGGGCGCTAGCCGAAGCTCGACCACTCGGTCCAGACCGGCGCGCTTGATATTAGACATGGCGACTTCGGCATGAATCGGATTGGTCTCAAGCGTGATCAACTGGCCGCCGGGCGCGAGCGCTCTGGCCAGCCAGATGGTGCTGTAGCCGCCGAGTGTGCCGATCTCGAGAATTTTCCGCGCGCCCATCGCCCGCGCCAGAAGATGGAGAAATTTGCCCTGGTTAGGCGCTACATGAATAGCCGGAAGCCCCGCCGCCGCGCTTGCATCGAGCGCCGCTTCAAGTACGTCATCAGACGCCGTAAACAGACCGGCGATATACCGGTCAACTTCGGCCCATTGCTCTTTAGTCATAGTAACATTCCGATCTTCACCGTGTCTGCTAATCGCTGCCGGGTTTCTCTTTCAGTCCCAGTCCCATACGCGCGGCGGGAAGGAGCGATTTGCGATTTAAGATATGGACCACCAATGCCAGTACGATATACGCGATGGCGACCTCGATTCGAATTTTCTCGACAATCAACTGCAGCGCAAACAGAACAAACAGCAACACGCCTTCCATGCGGCTCAGTCTCAGGTTCACGAGCACAGCCACTGCAAAGAGCGACTGCGCGGCAGTGAGATACAATTCATGATCCTGCAATGTATCCAGATGGAATGGCCTGATGACGCCGCCCGAAACGGCATACACCAGCGGGATCGTGCCTATCAGGAGGGTCCACTGATTGACTTTCGAGGATATCAGCGCCTTGAGCGCGGAGCCCGCCGAGCCCCGCAGCGCCCAGGTCGCCGCGACAATGAACTCCGGCGATTCCGATGCAATTGGCGCGAGCCATTGGACCAGCAGGAATTGACTTACGCCGAGCACCGTACCCAAGCCAATGAGGGAATGAGCAAACTCCTCAGCGACGAAAAATATGACGAGTCCCGCGTAAATGAACAGAGCCGCTGTGGATATCCTTCGAGGCGCCGTTTTCATGTTGGCAATGATCTTGACCGGCCCCACCAACTCCGGTTCGGCCGCCTCCATCTGGGCGGCACGCCGCGTGTACATTACGAACAGCGTCACGAGAATAATAGTGTCAATCAGATTGAGGCCGCCCTTAAGTGGAATCGTAAACGAATAGAGGGTGGCCATCGCGAGGTAAAAGATCTCTACGCGCTGGGTCTTGTCGAGAACGATCTCTTTCTTGCGTTTGGCCCAAATGTACAAAAACAGCACCACCGGCCAGCCGAGGCCGACCAGCAGCCGATTGGCGCCGGTCATATTGGCGATAGCAAAATGCGCCTGACTCGGGTCATGCGCCGATTTCCACGTGAACACAAAATCAACTGCATACTCAGGGAGAACCGCGACCAACGCCAATATCGCGACTGCCAGCGATTCGGAGATTTCGATTTCCGCGGCCTCAGCCGCCCAGGACAACAGGAAGGCCGCGCCAAAAATCGCGATACCGAACATCAGCGTGCCCTCGAGCGGGCTTACTTCGGCATGGGTGATACCGCAATAGAGACCCGGTAAGGTCGCGACGACAGCCAGGATGAGAATGACGTAGAGGTATGGATCGATTTCGAAATGTTTTGGTGGTTTGTGCATTCGCCTGTTCGCCCTGCGCCTCACGCGCCACACCGGGTTCAGCCGCGGATGACCATGTTGACGATATCTTTGCGCAACATGACGCCGACCAGTTGACCGTCGGAGACGACAAACACGCGGCGGACGTCCTTGAATATCATTACGGCGGCAACTTCGACCACGCGAGTCTCCGGCGTGGTGACTTCGTAATCGCTGCGATAGAGTTGCGACACCTTGATGCTGTCTTCGTAACGAAGGAGATTTTCGAAAGGCTCGTAATCGACCGTGAAATTGATGTTCGCCACCAGGGCTTCGTAATCCGGGAGCGCCGCCTTGATGACATCGCGGTCGTTGATGACACCGATAAGCCGGTTACATTCGTCGATCACGGCGACGGCCGACAGCCGATGGCGGAACATGGCATTGGCGACATCCTTGAGCGAATCGGTCAGCCTCACCGTGGCGACTTTCCGCCGCATGATATCGCGGACCATAAGTTCCTTGTCGACCGTGACGTTAGTGTCGGCCACTTGTTTGACCACATCGGCGGCGTTGTCGGTGGCGAGGATTTTCTCAAGGATACCGGGCGTTCGGGCAAACGTCGCCAGCCCGGACAACGTCTGGAGGTACAGTTTGGCAATCGAAGACGGTGTCAGAAGGAGGCAGACGACGCGGACGGGGATGTTGTCATAGGTCTTGCCGTCGAGACCGCTGCGTGCTATGCCAATAAGGATATACATCTCGCTGACAGCGTCGGTCCGGGCATGAGGGAAGGCGAAACCATGTCCGTACGAGGTATCCTCGACTTCCTCACGTTCCCGCACGGAGCGAAGCACATCGGCGTAATCGAAATTGACGCCTTCATCGACAATCATATCGAGCAACTCGCGCACCGCTTCGTCTTTGGTGCGGGCGCGAAGGTCCATGTTGATGCGGCGTTCCATGAGTAAATTAGCGAGTTTCATGGCTCACCTCATCAGGCCGCTTCCAAACGGTGCCCTGTTTACGCTTGATGCACTCCGGGGAGACAACGCCACCGGATACGAGGAACTTGATCGCCTGCTCGACAGTCATGTCTACAAGAATGATTTCTTCAAACGGCACAATGATCGACCAGCCGGTGAGCGGAGTAGGCGTCGAGGGAATGAAGAGGCAGACCGACTTCCGGGCTCCGCCGTCGAAATCAACTTCCAGGTACTGGGCCACAAAGCAGAGGACCCAGGAGCCTTTCCGGGGATATTCAACCAGAGCTACCTCCTTAAACGATGCCGCGTGCGTGGCGGTGGTTGCTTCCAGAAGTCCCTTGGCCGAAGAATAAACGGGTCGGATGAAGGGCACGCGAGCAAGAATGTCTTCACCCACTTTGAGCAGACGGTTTCCGACGTAATTCCGGGTGAGGATGCCGGCGATGGCGATCAGAAGGAGGGTGGCAATAAGGCCGAATCCGGGAATATAAAACCCGATGAGCTTTTCAAGCGGGGGTCGAAGAACGTTGTCGACCGCCTCGAAAAGGAATTTCAGGACGATGTACGTGATGATGACCGGGACGACCACCAGCACGCCGCTGAGGAAATAACGCTTAACAATGGACGAGACATTCTGTACCAGGGTCATATACGGCCGAGCGCTCTTTTCAGGTCGCTGGGAGTATACGGAAGGTCGGAGGGTTAGTCAATCCCCCTGGAGGAAGGTCAGTGGCCGATAAACCCGAATGAGAAAGGTATCTTGCCGGCAAGTTCGAGGATCGGCTGCGGAAACAGGCCGAACACAAAAACACCAATAAGGCCGATCGCAATTACCAGCATGGCCGGAAACGCATAGCCAAGCTTGTAGGGTGAGTCCTCGCTTGAGAAATACATGGTCTTGATGACGTAGGCGTAGTAGTAAAGTGCGAAGACCGAGGTCATCAGACCGATTCCAACCACCCAGTACAGGAAATGGTATTCGGGGGCAGCGCCGGCGAGCTTTATAGCCGCCGCGAAGACATAATACTTGGCCATGAACCCGGCCAGCGGCGGGATACCGGCGAGAGAAAGGAGGAATACGGCCAGGGACGCGGACAACAGGGGTGAGCTTTTCGAGAGCCCGGAATAGCTCTTGATTTCGCAGGAACCGGTTTTGTCCTCGAAATACGCGACTACAGCGAAGGCGCCCATGTTGGCGAACATATAGGTGAACATATAAAACCCGACCGAGGCCAGGCCAAGGTCGTTCATCGAGATCATACCGATCATGATGTATCCGGCCTGGGCGATTGAGGAGTAGGCCAGAAGTCTCTTGATGTTGTGCTGCCGGATAGCGACCACGTTACCGATAATCATCGCTACACTGGCCAGCACGGCTACGATAATACCCCAGTCATTGGGCGACATGATCGGATCCCAGAAGGCGTACAAGGCACTCACCATGATTTTGGCAAATGCCACCAGACCGGCGGCCTTGGAGCCGACGGATAGGAACGCGGCTACAGGAGTCGGCGCGCCCTCATAGACATCGGGCGCCCACTGGTGGAACGGAGGCAACGCCAGCTTGAAACCTACGCCGGCCAGGATCAGCATCGTGGCCAGAATTAGAATTACGCCGATATCGCCCTG
>DATKJY010000103.1:0-5200 GCA_035543175.1 Candidatus Acidiferrum sp. | reverse complement strand
TGCCTGAGTCATCGAGGCGGCTTAGTCTCATGAACCAGTCGGTATCCTTGCCGGAACTTGAGGCATAGAGAACGGCCGACACCGGTCCGGCGATGACCATGGAATCGTTCATCGGGGGGGTGTCGTAGACGAGGATATCCTTGCGGTCGGAATCCAACTTTCCCCAGTAGGCCAGTTGCTTTGCCGACTCCTGCTCGTACGAGATGGCCTTGGTGGAATCTGTGTTGCTGTCGGCTGCTGTGTCGCTCGGATCGGTGTAGACGTACGGGTCCGGAGTGGGGTCAGCGGGGTCATAGGTAAACGTATCCGAGGCGGCGCCGGAAGGGATATCGAATATTGCCTTGCCGTCTCCGCTTGAGGTGTTGGCGTTGCCGCCGCTGGACAGGTAGAGCTTCGTGAACTGAGTGGACGGCAACGGGTAGATATCACCCTGCAACCAACGATTGGCGCCCATCACGAACAGCGTGACGAGCGGTTCTTTATCAATGCCGTTCTGGATGCCGAGCAGCCAGTGGTCGAGCCAACGAGTGTAGCTGGTTTCGAGATCGATGATGGCATTCGGGCCGAAGTCCGTGTTGTTCGGGCCATTGCGCACAGCGGTTGCGGTGTGTCCCCAAGGCCCCAACACGAGTTTCTGGCAGGCATGCTGGTGGGAGGTCATGGCCAGGTAGTTCAGTTTGGAGCCGATACCATCGCCATCGAACCAACCCGATTGGTGGTAGACCGGGATGCTGAGTTTCTCCAGTTTGCCCAGAAAGCTTGCACCGGCCCAGTAATTATCATTATCCGGATGCCTGATCCAGTCACGCCAATACGGGTTTTCCTTGCCCAGTACGGATTTATCCAGGTCGATAACGGGCAGCGCGCGAAGCAACCTGGCGTATTTTTTGTCTCCAATTTTGGACATTGCTTTGCCGGAGATGTCAGCGGTCGCGTTTGACTCGAGGATGTCGGCCCACCAAATGGCGCCCATGAGGAAGAACGCGCCGTACTCGTAGGGGATGTTGAAATAGGGGTCGGGCGGCGAGACGTTGGGGATTATGGTTGTCAGGTGCGGTGGTTTTTCACTTGCGGCCCACCACTGGACCCAGCCGACGTAAGAAGCTCCAATCATGCCGACTTTGCCGTTCGACCAGGGCTGGACGGCGAGCCACTCGACAGCATCGTAACCGTCTTTCGGCTCGTTGAAGAACGGATTCCAGGTTCCCGGCGAAGAGAATCGACCGCGGCAATCCTGCACGGCATATACGTAGCCACGGCGCGCGTAATAGCGCGCCTGGAGTTCCATCATTTCCTTTTTGTACGGCGTGCGAACCAGGATCACGGGATATTGGCCGGCTACGTCGGGGCGATAAATGTCGGTGCCGAGCTTGATGCCGTCGCGCATCGGGACTTTGACATTGGAGTCTATCACAACATTGAATTTGGGCTGGGAGAGCAAGGAATCGGTCTTTTGGCTGATTCCCAGCGCCTCGTATCCTTCGCGTACATACGCGCCGTGCTGGGCGGGGACGTCGCCATAGCAGACACGGTTCTTGCTGTCTGCCCAGACGATAACGTCAACATTCGGCAGACCGTAATGATAACGCGTGAACTGCTGGGGCTGGCCCATAACGGTGCGTTCGACAGTGTCGAGGCGCTCGAGGTAAGCGTCCATCACGACTGCGGGAATGATAAACAACGGAAATGGCTGTTTGCCTCCTTTGGTTTGATCGTACGCGATAATGGCCTGGCTCATCAGAGCGGGACTGAAATTCTCGAACAAGATTGTGCCCGGCTTCAGATCGACCGTCATGGAGCCTTTTTCAGAGCTGATCCTGGCTTGATTGCCGATTCGCCCGACCATCACATTCTTGGAAGCGCCTTCGACTACCATTTTCGTCCAGTGGCCGGAGTTGTCGACATCGATCTTCAAATTGACATTGACCGACTGTCCGGCGGTGCTGAGCGTGTACTGACTCGTGAAGCTGCCGTCTTTCTGCCATTCGGAAGACGCCCGCACCAGTATTTCTTCGTTGTAATAGAAGATGAATTTTCCGGTGTCCTGAAAGACGTTGAGGGGATAGTCGGTTACGGCGGTAGAATCGGCGGCCCGAAGGGGCGGGACGATTATGATGACGATTAGGAGCAGCGCTACGATCCAGCGAGCACAAAGTCGAAGGCCGGAATAGAGCGCCAGGCGTGCTTGATCTGACGGTTTCATACGTTCACTCCCGACAATGAGATCTTTTGCGAGTTTGTTGCGACCGAAGTTTTTCGGTCGACATTAAGTAATCTATTTCTATTACCGGGCGCGCAATGGAATATTCAGAGAAAAAGAAGCCGCCCGGCGTCAGGAGGGGCGGCTTATGGAATTACCAGACCCAATCGCAGATGAAGACATTCGACTCGTGCGGGGCATGGCCGTTGCGGCTGGATACGAACACCAGCTTCTTGCCGTCGAGAGTGAACATGGGGAAGCCGTCGAAACGGTCGCCGAATGTCACCTGCTCGATCTTTTTGGTGGCGATATCAATCATATACAGGTCGAACTTCATGCCGTTTGGGTCATTCACGTTCGAGCAGAAAATGATATGCTTGCCGTCGGGATGAAAATAGGGGGCGAAGTTGGCAGCGCCGTTGTCCGTGAGCTGGATCGGCTTACGATCTTTGAGATTCATGATGTAGATCTCGAGATGCATCGGCTTGATGAGACCCTGGGCTAACAGCTCGCGGTATTCATCGAGGTCTTTTCCTTTGGGGCGTCCGGCTCGCCAGACGATCCACTGGTTGTCAGCCGAGAAGAAGCCGCCGCCGTCGTAGCCGGGCTCATGCGTTAGCTGCTCGACGTTCTTACCGTCGGGGTCCATCATGTATAATTCGAGGTCTCCCGAGCGTACCGAGGTAAACAGGATATGCTTGCCGTCGGGGGAGTAGACACACTCGGCATCGTAGCCGGGGGTGTTGGTCAATTGAACGAGGTGTGAACCGTCGGGGTCGGCCTTGAAGATGTCGAAGCCTTTATAGAGCGCCCAGACGTAGCCGTGCGACATGTCCGGCCGGGGCGGGCAGGAATCATCGACCAAATGTGTCGAGGCGTAGATAATATTTTTGCCGTCGGGGGAGATGAACGAGCAGGTGGTGGTGCCTTTGCCGGTGGAGACCATGCGGACGTTGGAGCCATCGGCGTTCATGCGATAGATGGCGTCGCAGTGGCGGCCATCGCGGGCAGACTGGAAGATGAGCTCGGAGCCATCGTGGGAAAAATAGGCTTCGGCGTTAGACCCGCCGAAGGTGAGTTGTCTGATGTTGGCCAAATGCTTTTCGCCGGGGAAGGCGAGGGATTTGGTGGAGTCGGCCGGGGTCTGGGCAAAAGCTAAGGTCGCAAGAATCGGCAGCGCGAGAATCAAGAATGCGGGTATCGGACGCATGGGTATTCCTTTCGGGAAAGTGAAGTGTATTGGTTGGGTATTATACACCTAGACGCACACAAGGTAAAGGAGTTGGTAAAGGGCAGAGAAATTCAGTAACCCACCTATCAGGTGGGCCCTAGAACAATTTGGCTGACGTCGGTTGTCAGTTCCGCGATATAGTTTAGCGCCATGCTACTCAAACACTACGATCATGACGGTCTTGCCCGATTTGTGACCATTTTAACTCATCAACGTGTGCCTGTATTCTCTTCCGGGCAATTTTGCGAGATTTTTGTGGGCTGCATGGAGAGCGTTTGCCGAGAACAGAGAGTCGAAATACTAGCCTATGTAATAATGCCGGAACATGTTCATTTGCTTGTCGTTCCTCCAATTGAGGTCGAGCTAGGCCCGGTCATAGGCGAAATAAAGCGGCTAGCAGCGAGACAGATTCATTTGTGCCTATCAGACGAGCCGGAATTAGCCCGAAAACTTACCGCATCCCGGAATGGTTCGGAACTTTTCGTACTCTGGACGAAGCGCTGTTTTGACTACAATTGTCGTTCAGATGAATCGGTCTGGGCAATTGTGTCATATTGTCATTTTAACCCGGTTCGCAGAGGTCTCGTGAAACAGCCGCGAGAGTGGAAGTGGTCAAGCTTCAATTGGTATGCGAATGACAATAATTCCAGCAAGATAAATTGTGACGACGCGATTTCGTAAGTTGCGCCAGCCGAAAGACCCACCCGTTGGGTGGGTTACTGAAAATCAAACTTTCAAAGTAGCGATAGATTCGAATAGGCTCCGCCTCACCCCACCTTCCCCAGTACGCCGCGGAGGTGGCTGAGGCGGTCCAGCTCGGAGACTTTCCTCATGTCGATCGTGATTCGGGGGCGACCTAAGAAAGAGAACTCCATCGGGCAGTCGGTTCCTTTGCGGAACGATTCGACTTCGGCACGGGTCAATTTCCGATCCTCCTTGAAGAACAGATGCGTCACCCCGTGGCTCATTTTCACTTTCTCAATCTCAAGTAAGGCGGCGGAGATCTTCACGGCCGTGGCGTCGAACAGAAACGTCGTTGATTGCGGCGGTTTGCCGAAGCGGTCAATTACTTCCTCGCGAATCCTGTCAACTTCGTCAAGATTCTTCGCGTCAGCCAGGCGGCGGTAAATATCGACCTTCTGCTGGCGGTCATTGACGTAGGCATCGGGAATATGCAACTCGATGTCAATTTCGAGTTTGGTCTCGGGCAGCCGGACGATTTCTTCGCCTTTGAGTTCTGAGACTGCTTCTTCAAGTAACCGATTGTAAAGGTCGTAGCCGACCTCTTCGATGAACCCGGACTGCCGTGCGCCAAGGATTGTGCCCGCGCCGCGGATTTCGAGATCGCGCATGGCAAGAGCGAATCCGGCGCCTAAGTCGGAGTGTGCTTCGAGAGCGCGAAGCCGTTTGACGGCATCGGCGTTCAGCAAGCGCATGGGCGGAGTGAGCAGATAGGCGTACGCTCGCTTGGTGCTTCGACCAACCCGCCCGCGAATCTGGTACAACTGCGCCAGGCCGAATCGGTCGGCACGATTTATGACTATCGTGTTGGCGTTGGGGATATCGAGGCCGGATTCAATAATAGAAGTGCACAGCAGAACGTCGAATCGTTTAGTCAAGAACCCGAGCATGACGCCTTCCAATGAGCGTTCGTGCATCTGGCCGTGGGCGACGCCGATCTCGACCTGCGGCACGATCTTCTTGAGGTAGTTGTACATGGCGTCGATCGTCTGAATCCGGTTGTGCAGGAAGAACACCTGGCCGCCACG
>DATKJY010000102.1:0-2451 GCA_035543175.1 Candidatus Acidiferrum sp. | reverse complement strand
GGCCAAGAAGATAGAAGATAACCTGTCCGGCGTACAGACGCTCGGGCTGCTTGATATCGACGTCCTTCGCAACGGTTACGGAAGGCAAATATTCTCGTTCGAAGAGAAGATCGATGCCGCCATCGACGGTCCCCTGTATGGCATTGAGGCAACCTTCATCCGGGCCCCCAAAGTCACGCGTATCGGGCCGGACGTGAAGACTCTCGCAACCTTCAAAGACAGCCCGGTGCTGGTCCGGCAGAAAAACATCCTGGCCGCTTCCTTCCACGCCGAACTTGGTAACGATCCCGCCCTGCTGAAGTATTTTTTCCAAACTTTTTGTGGTCGTTCGGTTCGCCCCTAACGTATATTACGTGGATGAATCAAGTCTTCTTTACCCAATCGATTGGTGACCGCTCGGCTCATGGGACAGAGCCCAAAGCGCCGCCGGTAAGTGAGCGGCTCGAGGTCCCGCACGTGCGCCTGCCGCGCTGGATCAAGATCACGCCCAAATCCGGCGAGAATTTCCATCGGATTAAAGACATACTTAAAGCCAACGGACTGCATTCGGTCTGCCAGGAAGCGGCCTGCCCCAATATCCGGGAATGTTACGACGAAGGGACGGCCACCTTCATGATCCTGGGGAACCGGTGCACCCGGGGGTGTAATTTCTGCGATGTTATCAAAGCGCTGCCGCTGGGGCTGGATGAAGAGGAACCGGCGCGATTGGCTAAGGTCGTGGCGGAACTCAAGCTCAGGCAAGTGGTGATAACATCGGTGACTCGTGATGACCTGCCCGATGGGGGAGCTGCTATTTTTGCCCGGACTATAGCGCTCCTCCGAAGGCAGGATAGTGACGTCAGAGTCGAATTCCTGATTCCGGACCTTGGCGGCAATCTCGATTCGCTCAAGATCGTGCTCGATTCGGGAGTCGATGTCCTCGCGCACAACGTCGAAACCGTCGGGCGACTCCACAAACGCGTGCGTGGAGCTGCCAAGCTGGATCGTTCGCTGTCGGTGCTTCGGGCGGCTTCGCAGTATCACCGTCGTCCGGTCGTAAAAACCGGCTTTATGGTCGGTTTGGGAGAAACTGCGGATGAACTTGTGGAGTTGATGTATCAGATATATGCTACCGGTACGGATATCGTGACGATCGGGCAGTATCTCCGGCCGTCGCTGGCCCACCTTCCCGTGGAACGATTCTATCGCCCCGAGGAATTTGAAGAGTTGGCGAAAATCGGCCGGGATATTGGTTTTGCCCATGTCGAGGCCGGACCGCTGGTGCGAAGCTCCTACAAGGCGTTTCACCAGTCGAAAGAGATTCTGGAGAAAGTGTGATTAAGAAAATAATTATCGCCCGCCATCACGGCTTCTGCATGGGCGTGAAGCGCGCTATCGGCGTCGCCGAGCAGGAAGCCCAGGACAAGACTCACCGCGTTACTATTCTCAACGAGATCGTGCACAATGAAGCGGTCGTCGAGCGGTTCCGTCGCGAAGGCGTGGGACAGGCATCTTCGATTGACGAAATCGACAGCGGAACATTGATCATCTCCGCTCACGGCATCGCCCCGGCCGTCATTCAACACGCCAAAGCTAAAGGCCTGAATGTGGTCGATGCCACCTGCCCGCTGGTGACGCGAATCTACGTGATTGTCACCAAGATCGTCGAGAACGGCTATCATGTTATTCACTACGGCGACCGCCATCACGATGAGACCGAGGGAGTAGTGGGGCACGCTCCTGATCGCATAACGGTGATCTCCTCGAAGGACGAGCTGGAATCTCTCCCGGATTGGAAAGACCGCAAGCTCGGGTTGACTTCGCAGACGACCGCCAATCAGGAAGAGTTTGCCCAGTTTCAGGCCCTGGCAAAACAGAAGTGGCCCCACCTTGAAATTTTCGATACCATCTGCAACGCCACTACGCAGCGCCAGTCGGCGGTAATGGATCTCGCTCCGCAAGTTGACATGATGCTGGTGGTCGGCTCGCGTTCTTCCGCCAACTCTCTCCGTCTCGCGGCCATCTCGCAGGCGATTTGCGGCAAAGGCATTCTGATCGGCTCTCAGCTTGATATTCGCGAAGAATGGTTCGATGAAGACCAGCATGTCGAGCGAGTCGGTATCACGGCCGGAGCCTCGACCCCGGAATTCCTCGTCGAAGCGGCAGTGAAGCGCCTTCTGGAGATATCCGGCGGGACGGCCGAGGTAATTTTGCCGGAACGCCGTGAACGAATCCGCGGCCAATCGCGTTCTACTGACTAAGTTTCCCCTGCCTTCCTGGCTAAGGCTGACAACATAAGGAGTATTCTGTGGCGCAATTCGGCGACTACTTTGTCTATTCAGCGGCTGCCTGCGCGCTGTTTTCCGCGGTATTGTATTTTCTCGCGTGGCGAGGCAAAGAGCAATGGCTGCCGTTGGCGAGGAATTTCTTTCGGCTGGCCGCCGGTTTTGTCGTGCTGACGCTGGCGACTCT